>JAHFQI010000020.1:15017-31683 GCA_023259355.1 Comamonadaceae bacterium | reverse complement strand
TTTTTACTTGGAATAATTACCGTAATCCTTCCATCGAAAACATGCATCACGCTCTTGATACGATTGAATCGCGGGGGCCGGACGGCAGGGGTGTGTGGCAGGACGAGCAAGTACTGTTCGGTCATCTCAGATTGGCGGTCATCGACTTGAGCGATAAGGCGGCGCAGCCGATGAGCTCGCATGACGGTCGCTTTATCATCGTGTTCAACGGTGAGATCTACAACTTTGCAGAGGTGAAAACGGAGATTGGATCGAGCCACCCTTGGTACAGCGAGTCCGATACCGAGGTTATTCTCGAAGCCTATCGTCAATGGGGACCCGCGTGTCTGCAGAAATTTCGTGGAATGTTTGCGATTGCTATCTGGGATCGTTTAGAAAAATCTCTGTTTATCGCGCGCGATCGCGTAGGTGTCAAGCCGCTCTATTATCATGCGGGTGACGGAGTATTCGCGTTCGCTTCTCGCCCTCGTGCGCTCTACAAACTCATTCCAGGCCTGTCCCGTGAGTTTGATCGTCAGGCATTGCGTTACTACTTGGAGTCAGGCTATATACCGGCGCCGTATTCCTGCCACAAGGCGATTAGAAAACTAGAGCCCGGACACTATATGCTGATTAGTGCAGCCGGTGTCGATAAGCATTGTTACTGGTCAATCAATTCGTTTGTTGCGGATAACACGCTTGAGAAAAAGAGTGAGGCCGAACTATTAGATGAACTCGATGCGATCATCGACAAATCGATTCAATTGCGCATGGTCAGCAATGTGCCGGTCGGTGCCTTTTTGTCGGGAGGAATCGATAGCTCATTGGTCGTAGCGTACATGAAGAAACACGCTACCGGCACGGTAAAGACCTTCACTATCGGCTTTGAGGACGGTGAATTTGATGAAAGCCGACATGCACAAGCGGTCGCCAATCATCTGAATACGGAGCATATTTGCGAGCAATTGTCTCCGAATGATTTATTGGCGTTAATGCCAGAATATCTGGCTGAATATGATGAGCCATTTTTTGATTATTCTGCATTTCCGGTCATGGCGGTTTCACGTTTGGCGCGCAGACATGTCACGGTCAGCCTTTCGGGTGATGGTGGTGATGAGGCATTTGGGGGGTATCACTACTATCGCATTGCACAAACCCTTAGCATGTTGCAGAAATGGCCTAGGGTCTTGCGCAAGGGGATGTCTAAGCTTGTAGGTAGCTTGCCCGGGCATAAATTCAGCCTATTGGCAGGTGCACTCAGCGCAAATAGCAATACGGAGACGTTCGCCTTCATGCGGAGCGTTATCAAGGACTTCACGCTCGTGATGACGCCGGAATTACGTGAAGAGACAAAATCGTTGACCTCATTATTCGAAGAGCAGAGGGCTGCAATGCCGAATAGCCTGACGGCGGCGGAGGCGGCAATGCGCTTGGATATAGTCTATACCTTGCCTGACGATTATCTACAGAAAGTTGACGTCGGCAGTATGGCATTTTCACTTGAGGCGCGCGAACCACTGCTAGATCATTCAATTTTGGAATGGGCTGCGAAATTACCTATCAAATGGAAGATTCGTGGAGGCGTCAACAAATATTTGCTTCGTCAGTTAGCTTATCGGTACGTTCCGAAAGAGATTCTGGATCGCCCTAAAATGGGCTTTGGTGTGCCAATGGCGCGCTGGCTTCGTGGTGAATTGCGAATTTGGGCAGAGGATTTACTGGCCGATAAGGCATCTATGGTTTTATTAGGTCTGGATCAAGTTGCGGTCCTCGACCTTTGGAAAAAACACCAGTCCGGCGAACGCCAGGCTCATAGTTGTCTATGGGCGATTTTAGTCTTATTGCAGTTTCATCGTAATTTCACGACTAATAATGAAAATTGTCATTAACGCATTGTCTGCTCGGAATGGCGGTGGGCAGACATACCTGAAGAATCTGCTGGAACATCTGCCAGAGGTCTCCGATCTCGACATCTTTGTCTACGCGCCGGCCACGCTGCGCTTGCCAGCGGACCGACGCATCCGCCGTTGCTCCGCTCTTTGGCCAACCGAGAATCCAGTGCTGCGCACCCTGTGGGAAAAATTTGCGTTGCCGCGCATCATCGCAAAAGAGAATGTGGATGTGTTGTTTTGCCCTGGGGGGGTTATCGCGTCGCGCGTGCCCGCTGGCTGCAAAACGGTAACGATGTTTCGCAACATGATCCCGTTCGACCAAGAAGCGCTTGCACGCGTCCCGCTTGGCCTGCAGAAAGTTCGCAACTTTATTCTCAAGCGCGTCATGCTCCGCAGCATGGGAAATGCGGACCTGACCATCTTCATTTCCGACTATGCGCGGCGTGTCATCCAGGCGCTAACGCATGTCCGTAATCCGGTCACGATCCCGCACGGGATCAACAATGCATTCCGTACGCATGCCCAAACATTGCCCCGGCCCGCTTGGCTGCCAACGGGTGAGTATTTGCTGTACGTATCCCGCTTCGATGTATACAAGCACCAGTTCGAGGTGGCAGCGGCTTTTGCGGCGATGCCATCGGAGTTGCGCAATCGGTACAAATTGCTGCTGGTTGGCGAGGTGGATGAAGTGTTGGTGCGCCGGGTCGCTGATCTTGCTCGAAAGCAAGGACTGGAGGATCAGATTGTCATCGTCGGACCTATCGTCTACGCCGATCTCCCTGCAGTATACCACCATGCCACGGTGAACCTTTTTGCTTCTTCATGCGAGAACTGCCCTAACATAATGCTTGAAGCGCTGGGCGCCGGGCGGCCAGTCCTCTCGTCAGACGTGATGCCAATGCCCGAGTTTGGCGTCGATGCCGTGGATTATTTCTCCCCTACCGAGCCGAAAAGCATCTGCGACGCAATGGTTCGAGTTTTGCAGGATGAATTGCGCAGAAAAGAACTCGCAGCGTCAGCCGCCCGGCGCAGTGCTGACTTTGACTGGGCCAACACGTCGCGGACGACTTGGCAACACATCACAGGGTTGGTTCCGCAATGAAGATCCTGGTGCTGAGCCAGTACTTCTGGCCGGAGACGTTCCGTATTACCGAGGTCGTGCAGTCGCTGCGCGACCTCGGCTGCGAAGTGACGGTGCTGACGGGGCAGCCGAATTATCCCGAAGGCGTGGTCCCGCCCGGGTACTCGGCAGCGTCACTGTGCACGCAGATACACGATGGTCTGACGATCCACCGCGTCCCACTCGTGCCGCGCGGCCGTGGTTCTGCACTTCGGCTTGGACTTAACTACTTGTCTTTCATCGCGTCGGTAGCCGTTTTTGGACCCTGGTTGTTGCGTAGCCACCGTGTCGATGTGATTCTGGTCTATGCACCTTCGCCAATCCTGCAGGTGATACCGGCAGTGTGGTTGAAATGGATTAAAGGCGCTAGGCTGGTTACTTGGGTTCAAGATCTCTGGCCCGAGAGTTTGAGTGCGACCGGGTTCGTCCGCGATAAAAAGATCCTGGGTGCTGTGGCTGCGGTCGTCCGATGGATTTACCGGCGAAACGATTTGCTGTTGGTTCAGTCGCAGGCCTTCGTGGAGCCGGTAGTACGAATGGCGGGCCGCACGGCGGTGGCCTACCATCCCAACCCAGGCGAGTTGGCGTTTTCGAAGCCCGATACGGACAGCGCGTGCCCATTACAACTGGAGCCTGGTTTCAATGTTGTTTTTGCAGGCAACCTAGGTACTGTGCAGGCGCTTGACACGGTGCTTGCCGCCGCATTGTTGCTGTGCCACGAGCCAGATGTGCGGTTTGTACTGGTCGGTAGCGGCAGTCGCAGCGAATGGCTACAGCAGGAGGTACGGCGACTCGGTCTCGATAATGTCAGAATGCCCGGCCGCTTCCCGCTGTCGGATATGCCCGGCATTTTGGCCCAGGCATCGGCAGTTTTGGTCAGTTTGGTCCGAGATCCGATCATGAGCCAAACGGTGCCGAGCAAGGTGCAAGCCTATTTGGCTGCGGGTAGGCCGATCATCGCTTCCCTAGATGGTGAGGGTGCGCGTGTGGTGATGGAAGCGGGCGCAGGCATAGCCTGTCCGGCGCAGGACGCGCAGGCATTGGCCGCTGCGGTGAGGCGACTGCGTGATGCGTCGCCCCAAGAAAGACAACGAATGGCGAGGTGTGGGCGCTTTTATTACGAACAGCATTTCGAACCAAAGTTACTTGCCGGGCGACTGGCTCAAATTCTTTCAGGAGTGGTGAGCGGGGAGTTAACGGTTAACACAGAAATAAAAAATGGCTGAACAGAAACAAACTATGTCGGATAAGAAGATCAAGGTGTTGGTGCTCGGTGCCTCAGGCATGCTGGGCAACGCTGTACTCCGATTGTTTGCACAAAGCGCAGGATATGAGGTGGTGGCTTCGGCTCGCTCCACGAACGCACTTCGATTGTTGCCTGAAGAACTATCCGATCGCGTGATCTGTGGGGTGGATGTGGAAAACATGGACAGCTTGATGAGCTTATTTGGCAAGACGCAGCCAGATGTGGTGATCAACTGCATTGGGCTCGTCAAGCAACTGGCCGAAGCAGATGACCCGTTGGCGGCCATTCCGATCAACGCAATGTTGCCGCATCGGCTGGCACGGCTGTGCGATGTGGCTGGCGCCCGGCTGATACACATGAGTACGGATTGTGTATTTTCTGGCGCCAAAGGTATGTACACCGAGGTTGACATGTCTGATGCGAAAGACCTTTACGGACGTAGCAAGTACCTTGGCGAGGTGGATTACCCCCATGCAATCACACTGCGCACCTCCATCATTGGTCATGAACTGAGCGGCGCACATAGCCTGGTTGGGTGGTTTCTGGCGCAGCAGGGTGCTGTACGAGGGTTTAGGCATGCGATCTTTTCCGGCTTGCCCACGGTAGAGTTGGCGCGGGTGATTCGGGATCATGTACTTGCGCATCCGGAACTCCATGGTGTCTATCACGTGTCTGCGGAGCCGATCAACAAGTTCGATCTATTGACACTGATTGCCAAGGCTTACGGCAAAACCATCGACATCACGCCGGATGACAAGCTGGCAATTGATCGCTCCCTCGATTCTTCCAGGTTCCGGCAGGCTACCGGTTACCAGCCTCAGCCCTGGCCGGAACTGGTGCGCCGGATGCATGAATTTGCTTAATCAAGATTAATTACAGAGGAAAGAAATGTTCAAGGACAAAGTACTGCTTATTACCGGCGGAACGGGCTCATTCGGCAATGCCGTGCTGAACCGTTTCTTGCATTCGGATTTTGCAGAAATTCGCATTTTCAGCCGTGACGAGAAAAAGCAGGAAGACATGCGAATTGCGCTAAATAGCGACAAGGTTAAGTTTTATATTGGTGACGTGCGCAATTACGACGGCGTGTATGACGCACTTCGTGGTGTTGACTATGTATTTCACGCTGCTGCATTGAAACAGGTACCTTCATGCGAGTTCTATCCCATGGAGGCTCTGCGCACCAATGTTCTTGGGGCTGAAAACGTGATGCGTGCCGCTATTGCAAATGAGGTAAAGCGCTGCGTTGTACTGAGTACTGACAAGGCTGTGTACCCGATCAACGCCATGGGCATCTCGAAAGCCATGATGGAAAAGGTGATGGTGGCGAACTCGCGGTTGTGTGACCCGGGTAAGACGGTATTGTCAGCCACCCGCTATGGCAACGTGATGGCTTCGCGCGGTTCGGTCATCCCGCTGTTTCTTGGCCAGTTGCAAGCGGGCAAGCCGCTGACCATCACTGACCCCAATATGACGCGCTTTCTCATGTCGTTGGAGGAATCAGTGGATCTGGTGCTTTATGCCTTTGAAAACGCAAAGCCAGGTGACATTTTTGTACAGAAGGCACCTGCATCCACGGTGGGGGATCTCGCGCAGGCAATGAACGAGTTGTTGCATCGGGAGAACATCATCAAAATCATTGGTACACGCCATGGTGAAAAGCTGTATGAATCTCTGGTGTCGCGCGAGGAAATGGCCAGAGCCGACGATATGGGTGATTACTACCGTATTCCGGCAGACTCGCGCGACCTCAACTACAACAAATATTTTGTTGAGGGTGAAACGCATATTTCCGAGATTGATGATTACACGTCACATAATACAAAGCAGCTATCGGTTTCTGAAGTGAAAGACGTTTTGATGAAGCTTGAAATTATTCGGGATGCTGTCAATGCGTAAGTTAAAGGTCATGACCATTGTCGGGACGCGGCCAGAGATCATTCGCCTGTCCCGCGTCATTGATAAGCTAGACCAGCATTGTGAACATGTACTTGTGCACACTGGGCAAAACTACGACTATGAGCTCAATGAAGTATTTTTCAGCGACCTAGGTATTCGTAAGCCTGACGCGTTTCTGGAGGCTGCCGGCGCCTCGGCAGCGGAAACAATAGGCCAAGTCATTATTTCTGCGGACAAGGTGATGGAGCAGCATCAACCTGAAGCTTTGCTATTGCTTGGCGATACCAACAGCAGCCTGGCAGCAATTTCTGCCAAGCGCCGGAAAATCCCCATATTCCATATGGAGGCCGGTAACCGTTGCTTTGACTTTCGGGTGCCTGAAGAGATTAACCGTCGCATTGTTGATCACACCTCAGACATTAACCTTACGTATAGCGAGATTGCCCGAGAGTATCTCCTGCGTGAGGGGTTGCCACCTGATCAGATCATCAAGACCGGTAGCCCTATGCGAGAGGTCATCGAGTTCTACCGTGCCGGCGTAGAGGCCTCCAATGTGCTGCCTCGTCTCGTTTTGGCCGAGCAGCAGTATTTTCTGGTTAGCTCTCACCGGGAGGAGAATGTGGACTCGCCTGAGAACTTGCAGCGCCTGTTCCAAGTGTTGAATGCGCTGGCGGAAAAGTTCGGCCTGCCGGTGATCGTGTCGACGCACCCGCGTACGCGAAAGCGCATGGATGCCATGGGGCTCAGCGCCAACGCCTTGGTGCAGTTCCACAAGCCATTCGGCTTTCTCGACTATGTGCGATTGCAAACTGGAGCGCGTGCCGTCTTATCAGACAGCGGGACGATCACGGAAGAGTCATCCATTCTTAACTTCCCGGCCCTGAATTTGCGCGAGGTGCATGAGCGACCCGAGGGATTTGAAGAGGCTGCAGTCATGTTTGTCGGCATGGATGTTGATCGGGTCTTGCAGGGGTTAGACATATTGGCGACTCAGCCTCGAGGTGAGCAGCGCGCCTTACGGATGGTGAATGATTATTCGCCTGACAACGTCTCCGACAAGATCGTGCGGATCATTCTGAGCTATACGGATTTCGTGAACAGAAAAGTCTGGCGCAAGGCGTGAATTCAATCAAAAGGTTTTGGCGATGATTCTCGTGACGGGGGCAACAGGGTTTGTCGGCAAAGCTCTTGTGCAGCGTTTGCTGGCGGACGATCCGTCGCGATGTGTCGTGGTGGCCGTCCGCCGGGATGACCAGCGTTGGACGGAGCGAGTGCTGCCCCGGGTTACGGGTGATCTGGAGCCTTCTATCGACTGGTCCACGGCGCTTGCAGATGTTTCTGCCATTGTTCATTGCGCAGCGCGTGTGCATGTAATGGACGATACCGCTGCAAACCCTCTTGAGGTGTTTCGCTGCGTCAATGTGCAAAGCACTCTGAACCTGGCTCGCCAAGCTGCGGCCGCAGGTGTTCAGCGATTTGTCTTTGTCAGTTCTATCAAGGTCAATGGGGAGGCAACTGAGCTGGACCAGCCTTTTACGGCAGATGACGAGTCTGCCCCCCTTGATCCCTACGGCGTGTCCAAAATGGAGGCCGAGCAAGGACTGCGTGACATTGCCGCGCAAACGGGCATGGAGGTGGTCATCATTCGTCCCCCTTTGGTGTACGGACCTGGTGTGAAGGCCAATTTTCAGACCATGATGCGCTGGTTGGCTCGTGGCGTGCCCTTGCCGCTGGGTGCTATTCACAACCGCCGTAGCATGGTGGCGCTGGGCAACCTGGTTGATTTGATCGTGACCTGCATTGATCATCCGGCGGCCGCAAACCAGACGTTTCTGGTCTCGGACGGGGAGGACTTGTCCACGACGCAATTGCTGCAGCGCTTGGGGCGGGCCTTGGGCAAGCCGGCGTGGTTGGTTCCTGTACCCGCCATGTTGCTAAAAGCAGGGGCTGCATTGGTGGGCAAGCCTGCGATTGCGCAGCGCTTGTGCGGGTCTTTGCAGGTTGACATATCGAAGACGCAGCAGTTGCTGGGGTGGGTGCCGCCCTTGTCTGTCGATGAGGGGTTAAAAAGAGCGGCGGAAGGATATTTGCGTGAAGCGTCTGTTTGATTTGCTACTCGCCTTGTGCGCGGCGCTGGTTTTGGCTCTCCCTGTTGCGGCGGTCGCGGTGGCGGTGCGCCTTACCTCTGCAGGGCCTGCCCTGTACTGGTCTGGCCGGGTAGGCCGTGGCAACAAGATTTTCAAAATGCCCAAGTTCCGCAGCATGCGGGTCGGGACACCTGCCGTGGCCACGCACCTGCTGGCGGATGCCAAGTCGCACCTCACGCCGATTGGCAGTTTTTTGCGCAAAAGTAGCCTGGACGAACTGCCGCAACTGTGGAGCATCCTGGTCGGAGACATGAGCTTTGTCGGCCCCCGGCCTGCGCTGTTCAATCAGCAGGACCTGATTGCTCTGCGCACCCAGCAGGGCGTGCATGAACTGGTGCTGTATTGATAGGATCGGTCGTGCCATTATTTGGCATGATTGTGCTAATATTTGGCTATGTCGGTCGCTTCTTCCATCTTTTCAGACAGTCAGTCGCGGGTTTATCAGTGGCTGTTCGGACAGCCTGAACGCAGCTATCACATGAGTGAACTGCGGCGCCTCACTGGCCTGGGCAGTGCTTCTTTGCAACGGGAACTCAATCGTTTGGCTGAAGCGAAGCTGGTGAATTCAGAACGGATTGGCAGCTTGCGCTGCTTCCAGGCAAATCCGGAAAGTCCTGTTTTTGATGAATTGGTGGCCCTGACTCGCAAGACGCTTGGCATGGTGCCCCTATTGCGTGATGCATTGATGCCTTTGACGCCCAATTTGCTTGCAGCCTGGATTTATGGCTCGGTGGCCAAACAGACAGACACCGCACAAAGCGACATCGATGTAATGCTGGTTGGGCGTGATCTCTTGCTGGGCGATGTGCTGGAGCGGCTAGGGCCCGTAGAGGCGCAGTTGGGTCGCAAAATTAATCCGAACATCTATACGCCCCAGGAATTTGAAACACGCCAGGGCGAGCCCGACTCGTTCGTCAACCGTGTCTTGTCGCAGCCTGTTTTTGCGTTAATTGGAGATCCCCATGGGCCTGTCCGCGCTGGATAACCTTGTTCGCATCGGACAATTGAAGCCAGAACCACGCAATGCGCTTGAAGTCAAGCGGATGCTGGATATGGCCCGGTCTCGCTTGGCGGATGCCGGGCTGGACAGCCTCTCGCGAGAGGGCCGCTTTGCCAGTGCTTATAGCGCCGCCCACGCGGCAGCCTTGGCGGCTCTTCGCTGGCATGGCTATCGCAGCGAAAATCGATACACCGTTTTCCAGTGCCTGGCGCACACCTTGGATTGGCCGTCAAATCGCTGGCGGGTGCTGGATACAGCGCATCAAAAAAGGAATTTAGCGGAGTACGAAGGTTATCTGGAGGTCGAGGAGTCCACCATCAAAGAGTTGAGCAGTTTGGTGCATAGTCTTATCGCTGACGTGCAAGCGTTGACGGAACTGTAAATGCAAGTACATGTGAAGTCACTCATTCGCTTGTCGCTGGTGTGCAGCATCTGGTCCAGCACCGCCCCCGGACCAGGGTTTAAAGAAAGCAGCAAAAGGATATGGACATGAAGCGGGTATTTGATTTGTTGCTGGCGCTGGCGGCTGCTGTGGTCTTGGCCGTGCCGGTATTGCTGGTGGCGGCGTTGGTGCGCTTGACCTCTCCCGGCCCGGCCCTGTATTGGTCTGACCGGGTAGGCCGGGGCAACAAGATTTTCAAAATGCCCAAGTTCCGCAGCATGCGTGTGGGCACGCCCGCCGTGGCCACGCACCTGCTGGCCGATGCCAAGTCGCACCTCACACCGATTGGCAGCTTTTTGCGCAAAAGTAGCTTGGACGAGTTGCCGCAACTGTGGAGTATCTTGGTCGGAGACATGAGCTTTGTCGGCCCTCGGCCTGCGCTGTTCAATCAGCAGGACCTGATTGCACTGCGCACCCAGCATGGCGTGCATGCGCTGGTGCCGGGGCTGACGGGCTGGGCGCAGGTCAATGGGCGTGATGAGTTGCCGATTCCTGACAAGGTGAAGCTGGATGTGGAATACCTGCAGCGGCAATCACTCTGGTTTGATATTCGGATTCTCTGGTTGACCTTTGTGAAGGTGCTGCGCCGCGATGGGGTGTCGCATTAATGTTTGCCATGCATTGTCAATAGGCAAAAAATTAAACTAATCAGGTTAATGTCAAAAAGGGTGAACATGATGTCAACAACTTCAGAGCGGCTACTTGAAACGGTCCAGAACTTGCCGGAACCTTTGCTGGCTGAGGTTCTTGACTTTGCTGATTTTTTGCGAGCCAGACAATTGAACATGCTCAGCCAACCAGCCAATAGGAGTCTTGCAAGCTTGTGCGGTGGGTTGGAGAACACAAAGACTTTTACTGCTTCACCCTTGGCTATACAACAGCAGTTGCGCAATGAGTGGCGTTAAGTACTTGCTCGACACCAATGTCATTCTGGGGATGCTGAAATCAACGCCAGAAATATTGGCACATGAGTAGTTGGGGTTTTCCACTGATGAAACGCTTGCTGATTGTGGGCGCTGGTGGCCACGGGCGCTCGGTCGCAGAGGCTGTGCTGGCCGCTGGCAAATACGAACTGGCGGGCTTTGTGGATGATGCGGCGCCAAGCCTGCAGCAGGTTTGGGACTTGCCCGTATTTGGCGCTACGGCTGATCTGGACAGATACCGTGTCTGTGCCGATGCGGCCATCGTGGCCATTGGAAACAACCGGCTGCGCGAGGACCTGCAACACAGGCTCTATGCCGCAGGTTTTGAGCTGGCCACGGTTGTTCACCCCCAGGCCATGGTTTCACCCCGGGCCGTTATCGGCGTGGGGTGCGCCGTCATGGCTGGTGCTGTCGTTGGCACCGAGGCTCAGTTAGGGGTAGGCGTTATCGTTAATTGCGGTGCGGTGGTAGATCACGATTGCCGGGTGGACGATTTTGGCCATCTGGGCGTGAATGCGGCCATGGAGGGTGGCTCGGTGCTGGGGCGTGGCGCCTGGATGCAGGCGGGGTCTGTTCTGGGTTACGGGGTAACGGTGGTGGCCGGAATGGTGCTGCAACCCGGTCAGGCTGTGGCCGCGAAATAAGAAGTCGAGAAATGCCAATTCATAAATTCATGGTGATTCCATTGCTGGCGCTGCCGCGCCCTATTAAACGCCTGGTGGTGGTAGCGCTCGATCTGGTGCTGTCGTTGCTTTCGGTTTGGGCTGCTTTCTATTTGCGCATCGACCAGACGGGTCTGCCGCAATTGCAGCAAAAGTATGTCTACCTGCTGGCGCCCTTGCTGGCGGTGCCCCTGTTTGTGCGCTTTGGGCTGTACCGCGCCATTTTTCGTTACACCGGCATGGCGGCGCTGTTCACTACAGCCAGGGCCGTGGGGGTTTATGCGGTACTGTTTTTTATCGCCCTGCTGGTGTTGAAGTGGGACGGGGTACCGCGCAGCGTGGGCCTGATTCAGCCGCTGCTCTTTTTGCTGCTGGTAGGGGGCAGCCGGGCGATTGCGCGCTATTGGCTGGCGGGTGGCACCCGCAAGGCGCGCCATGCCCAGGGCCGCTTGCTGATTTACGGGGCCGGCGATGCGGGGGTCCAGACAGCGTACGCGTTGGGCCTGGCGCACCAGTTTGTGCTGCTGGGTTTTATCGACGATGACAAGGCCAAGGCGGGGCGCAGCATCAACGGCGTTGACGTTATCGCGCCTGATGAGGTGGCCGATGCCGTGGAGCGCATGGGTGTTACCGATATTTTGCTGGCCATGCCGTCGCTCGACCGCACGCGCCGCAATGAGATCGTTGCGATGTTGCGTGGGCTGCACGTGCACGTGCGCAGCCTGCCCGGCATGGGCGACCTGGCATCGGGCCGGGTGACGATGCAGGATTTTCAGGAGCTCGATGTCGAAGACCTTCTGGGGCGCCCACCCGTGCCGCCCGATTCGTCGTTGCTGGCCAAGAACCTGGCTGGCAAGGTCGTGCTGGTGACCGGCGCCGGCGGCAGCATAGGCAGCGAGCTGTGCCGCCAGATCATTCAAGAGAAACCGCGCCAGCTGGTGCTGGTGGAGCACAACGAGTTTGGCCTTTACTCCATCCACCGCGAGCTGGAAGGTTTGTGCACCGAGCATGCGTTGCCGGTGGACCTGGTTCCGCTGCTCGCCAGCGTCGGCAATTTTGGGCGCCTGAAGGAAATTTGCCACCTGTACCGGCCCGCCACCGTTTACCACGCGGCCGCATACAAGCATGTGCCGCTGGTGGAGAGCAATCCATCCGAGGGGGTGTTGAACAATGTGTTCGGCACCCTGAACATGGCCCGTGCGGCCATGGAGAGCGAAGTGGCCCACTTTGTGTTGGTATCCACCGACAAGGCCGTGCGCCCCACCAACGTGATGGGGGCCACCAAGCGCATGGCCGAACTGGTGCTGCAGGCGTTGTCGGACAGCGCCTCGGTGGTTTTTCATCTGCCCGACGGATCGCAAAGCCCCGAGGTTCGCAACCGCACTCTGTTTTCCATGGTGCGCTTTGGCAATGTGCTGGGCAGCAGCGGCAGCGTGGTGCCCCTGTTTCGCAAACAATTGCGCGATGGTGGCCCGTTGACGGTGACGCACGCGGAAGTCACCCGGTACTTCATGACCATTCCCGAGGCCGCCCAGCTGGTGCTGCAGGCCGGCGCCATGGCGCGCGGCGGTGATGTGTTTTTGCTGGACATGGGGCAGCCGGTCAAGATCATGGACTTGGCGCGGCGCATGGTGGAGCTGTCGGGCATGACGGTGTGCGACGAAGACCACCCTGGTGGCGACATCGAAATCCGCATCACTGGCCTGCGGCCCGGAGAGAAGCTCTATGAGGAACTGCTCATTAGCGATAATCCCGAAGGCACCGCCCACGCGCGCATCATGAAGGCGCACGAAGACTTCCTGCCCTGGCCACAGCTGGCATCGGTACTGGTGGAAATGCGGCACGCCGCCATACAGAGCGATCAGGAAACCATGAGAAGCATCCTGCTGCAACTGGTGCATGGATACAGCCCCGAGTCCTTGCGGGCATCCACCAATGAACAGGCGAACGGGGAGGCCCCGCAACGGCACACACCCTGTACATCGGGTCAACTGAATATTTTGGAGTGAAGAATGCGTAAAAAAGTCGTGGCCGTGTTGGTTGCCATGGTGGTTGGTGCGGGTGTTGGGGCGGCTCTGGGCTACGGCCCGCTGCTGCGCTACAAATCCGAGGGTGTGCTCAGCATGGAAATCGGTACGTCGGAATACAAGCGATTCGCGGAATTGGCCGTGGACGGGCACACGGTGCAGCAGTATGTCGGCGTGGTACCGCCGCCGGGGCTGGAGCCATCCCAGGTTGAGCAACTGGTACGTGACATGCCGCGTGGCGAATGGCTCATGCCCGTGCCCAAGGTCAGCAAGGTGGATGCCAAGCAACTGCCGGATATTTTGTTGCAGATCGAACAAGAGCGTGAAAAGCTGCTTCTCAGCAAGGAAGGCAAGGAGGGCAAGGCCTCGGTCTACCTGGGTGTGCAGCTGAGCTATTCGGCACCCGACCCCCACCAGGCCGCCGGTGTGGCTGGCTGGCTGGGGGCGTATTTCAAGGACGTGGCCACGCGCGAGACGGTACGCGACCAGGTTTCCCGCTGGGCGGCGGACAACCGCCAGTTCTCCGACCGCGCGCTGGAGCGCAAGCTCAAGTACCAGTTTGACATCGAGCAGGCGCAGAACCGCGTGGCGGCGTTGAAGAAGGTCATGTCCAGTTATCCCGACGTTGCGCGGCGCGAAAGCCAGCAGGTGGTGGATGTGCGCAAGGACAACGAGAAGTTCATGTCGCCCGTGGCACAGCTGGTGGGTGCAGAGTCTGAAATGATCGATATTCGTGAAAGACTCCAGCGACTCGACCGCGAAATGGAGCAGCAGGCGTTTGCCAAGGCGCTCATCGCAGACGCACAGGCAGCGCTGGTCCAGGCGCGCAGTGGCAGCGAGAGCGTACTCAAGCTGGCCGATGTGATCGTGCGGTTTTCCAAGGAGACCAACACCGAGGCACAGCGGGAAAAGCTGTCCTCGCTGGCGGCAGACATGTCGTCCATCAGCGCGCGTTTTCTGTCGCAAGCGCAGTTCATCGCCCAGCCGTCCGTGCCCAGCCGGCCGGAGCGTCCGCGCCCGCTGATGGTGATTGCACTGGTGGCCGTGCTGGCAGGTGTGCTGGCTGCCTTGTGGGTCTGGCGCGATGCGCTGGTGCAGATGCTGCGCGAGCCCCATGGCACCAAGACCTGACTGGCCCCATGGATGCGGCACAATTTGTGCCTCATTGTTTTCACCGAATGGCCCGCTTCCATGACCGACCCTTCCCCCGACCCCGACCTGTCTCACATCGGCCCGCGCGACAAGGCTGAAATCCTGGCGCAGGCGCTGCCCTATATCCGCAAGTTCCATGGCAAGACCATGGTCATCAAGTATGGCGGCAACGCCATGACCGACCCCGACCTGCAGGCCGACTTTGCCGAGGACGTGGTGCTGCTCAAGCTGGTGGGCATGAACCCGGTGGTGGTGCACGGGGGCGGCCCGCAGATCGAGACGGCGCTCAACCGCCTGGGCAAGAAGGGCCATTTCATCCAGGGCATGCGCGTGACCGACGCCGAAACCATGGAAGTGGTGGAGTGGGTGCTGGCCGGCGAGGTGCAGCAGGATATCGTGGGCCTGATCAACCAGGCCGGCGGCAAGGCCGTGGGCCTGACCGGGCGCGATGGCGGCATGATCCGCGCGCAAAAGCTCAAGATGGTGGACAGCAAGGACCCGAGCGTCGAGCACGACGTGGGCCAGGTGGGCGACATCGTGTCCATCGACCCCAGCGTGGTCAAGGCCTTGCAGGACGACGCCTTCATCCCCGTCATCAGCCCGATCGGCTTTGGCGAAAACAACGAGAGCTACAACATCAACGCCGACGTGGTGGCCAGCAAGCTGGCCACGGTGCTGCAGGCCGAAAAGCTGATGCTGCTGACCAACACCCCCGGCGTGCTGGACAAGGCGGGCCAGCTGCTGACCGACCTCACCGCGCGCGAGATCGATGCCCTGTTTGCCGACGGCACCATTTCGGGTGGCATGCTGCCCAAGATTGCGGGCGCGCTCGATGCTGCCCGGGCTGGTGTGAATGCCGTGCACATCATCGACGGCCGTGTGCCGCACGCCATGCTGCTGGAAATCCTGACCGATCAGGCCTACGGCACCATGATCCGCAGCCATTGAGATGACCCCCCTGAGTCGCTGCGCGCCTTCCCCCCTCTCTTGCATTGCTGCGCAATGCGGAGGGGGGACACCGCCAGCGCGGCGGGGCGGCCCTTGCGCGGCGGTCGCTGGCCTGGGCCGCGCGCAATGCAAGCGCTGTGCCTGTTGCATGGGCCACATCAATACGCCTCATTAAACGCAGAGGATGAGCCATGCGCCTCCTGTTGGTCGAAGACGATGTCATGGTGGCCAGCGGCATCAAGCTGGGGCTCACCGATGCGGGCTATGCGGTTGATTGGGTGGGCAGTGGCGAGCGCGCCGAAGAGGTGCTGCGCACCGAGTCTTTCGATGCGGCCATCATCGACATCGGCCTGCCCGCCATGGACGGGCTGGAGCTGACCCGCCGCCTGCGCCGCCCCGGCATGGCCAGCCCCGCGATGCCGGTGCTGATTCTCACGGCCCGCGATGCCCTGCACGACCGGGTGCAGGGGCTCGATTGGGGCGCGGACGATTACATGGTCAAGCCCTTCGAATTGCCCGAGCTGCTGGCGCGTTTGCGCGCCCTGCTGCGCCGCTCACAGGCCGCCACCACGGCGGTGCTGAGCTTTGGCCCGCTGGCGCTGGACACGGCCGGGCGCCGCGCCAGCATCCGGACTGACGATGCCGAACAGGTGATCGATCTCGGCCCGCGTGAATGGACGGTGCTGGAATACCTGCTCATCCATGCCCCCAAGCCGGCCAGCAAGGACAAGCTGCTGCAGGCGCTGACCGGCTGGGACAAGGAGATCACGCCCAACGCCGTCGAGGTCTATGTGTCGCGGCTGCGCGGCAAGCTGGAGCCGCATGGCGTGGCCCTGCGCTCGATTCGCGGCTTTGGCTACCGGCTGGAATTGCACGCGCAGTAAACCCGGGCTCCACCATGCAGCGGCCCCGACTTCGCGCGATGACTTCCGATCTGCGCAACCGGCTGTTGATACTGCTGGTGCTGCTGCTGCTGGCGCTGGCGCTGGTGGGGGTCTGGCTCGACTACCGCTCGGCGGACGAGGCCGCAGCGCGGCACGACCAGCGCCTGCTGCGCCTGCTGCCGGCGCTGGCCGATTCCGTGTTGGCCCCGCCCATCCGCGACAGCGAACCGCCCTTGCTGCTGCTGGCGCCGCCGGTGGAGGATTTTTTGCGCCAGCACCCAGGCTACGCGGCCTACAGCGTGCGCGATACCTCCGGGCGCCTGTTGCTGGGCGACGCCTGGGTGC
>JAHFQI010000020.1:0-15007 GCA_023259355.1 Comamonadaceae bacterium | reverse complement strand
GCGCCCGAGTTCCACAGCCTGGAATATGGCGGCGTCACCTACCGCGTGGCGGTGCAGCGCGGGCGCACGGGGGCTGGCGAGCTGGTGGTGGCGCTGGCCGATGGGTCCGATCCGCGCCAGCAATGGGCGCAGCAGCTGCTGCTGCGGGTGTTGCTGCCCAACCTGGTGCTGGTGGGCGCGGCGGGGCTGGCCATCCACTGGGCGGTGCGCCGGGCCTTCAAGCCGCTGGTGGACCTGGCCGACGCAGTGGAGCGCCGTTCGCCGCGCGACCTGAGCCCGATCGACGAAGCCGCATCGCCCGCCGAGGTGCGGCCCCTGGTGCACTCGCTGAATCGCCTGTTTGCCTTGGTGAACGCGCAGGCCGAAGGACAGCGCCGCTTTGTGGCCGATGCGGCCCACCAGCTGCGCACTCCGCTGGCCGGTTTGCAGGCCCAGGTGGAGGCATGGGCCATGATGGCCCGCGCCTCCGTGCCGGCACCCCTGCCGTTGAATTTTGATAAAAAGCACCCGCCAGCGCAGGATGGGCAGGCGCCAGGCGCTATTGTTCTAGGCGTTGAGCAGATCGAAAAGCTGCGCCACGCCACGCGCCGCACCTCGCAGCTGGCGCACCAGTTGCTGGCCCTGTCGCGGGCCGATGCGCGCAGCCTGGATGCCCAGCCGTCCCAGCGCGTGGACCTGAAGGACCTGTGCGAAGCCCTGCTCGAATCCTTTCTTGATGCCGCCACCGGCAAGGGGCTGGATTTGGGGCTCGATGTGCAGTCTGCGCATGTCGCCGGCCATGACTGGTTGCTGCGCGAGCTGCTCTCCAATCTGGTGGACAACGCCATCAAGTACACGCCGGCTGGCGGTGTGGTCACCATTCGCTGCGGCGTGCGCCATGCCATGGGGCTGCACCGGGTGTTCCTGCAGGTGGAAGACGATGGCCCCGGTGTCCCCGAGGCCGAGCGCGGGCGGGTGATGCAGCGCTTTTACCGCGTGCCCGGCTCGGTGGGCGAGGGCACTGGCCTGGGGCTCGCCATTGCCGATGAGATTGCCCGCGTGCACCATGCGACGCTGACCCTGGGGGCCGGCGCTCAAGGGCGTGGGCTGGTGGTCACGGTGGTGTTTCCGCCCTAGCCGCCGGTTGCCGGCGCCTGAATGGCTGCGCTGCCGCGCCTGCCGGCACCGTGGAATGCCTGTGCGAGAATCATTTCCATACATGATTTACGCACTTGCCCACCCCATGGATTGCCTGCCTTGCGCGCCCCGGTACGTGGGTTGCGTGCACGGGGCCGGTGCCTCCACTTCTTGTTTGCTGCATGTCTGAACCATCGCCCACCTCCGAGCCAGTCAGCGCTGCCGATGCGGGCGACGGCACCGCTGTGCGCAAGCGGCCCAAGCCCGGCGAGCGCCGGGCGCAGATCCTGCAGGCGCTGGCCGGGATGCTGGAGCAGCCCGGGGCCGAGCGCATCACCACGGCGGCGCTGGCGGCGCGCCTGTCGGTCAGCGAGGCGGCCCTGTACCGCCATTTCGCCAGCAAGGCGCAGATGTTCGAGGGCCTGATCGATTTCATCGAGCAGACCGTGTTCACGCGGGTGGCGCAGATCGTCGGGCGCGACCTGGCCGATGGTGGGCAAGCCATTGAAGGCGGTGCCCACCAGGCGGCGCGCGTGGTGGCGCTGCTGCTGCAGTTTGGCGAGCGCAATCCGGGCCTGGTGCGGGTGATGGTGGGCGATGCGCTGGTGCTGGAGCACGAGCGCCTGCAACAGCGCATGAACCAGTTCTTCGAGCGCATCGAATCCTCGCTGCGCCAGTGCCTGCGCGCGGCAGCGGGCACGGCGAACTCCGCCACGCCCACGGTGGACGCCCAGGTGGCGGCCAGTGTGCTGACGGCCTTCACGCTGGGCCGCTTGCAGCGCTATGCCCGTTCGGGTTTTCGGCGGTTGCCAACCGAGCATCTGGACGCTAGTCTTGCGCTGATGCTGTGACGGCATAGGCCGGCAGCCGCAACTTGGCCGTCTCTGGCGGCCACATCGGACAGTGGCGGCCGGTGGCGTGCGAACAACGCCCGCAAAAATAAGCCCAAATCTTTGGTGGGGCTTTGGACGCAGCATCAAAAATGCTGCAAAATAGAACGAACGTTCGTTTTATTTTGCATATGCCCTTACCTACCAACTCCCGTCAGGCCACCCGTATCGCGCGCGCTGCCGGCGGCACGGGCCGCGCCCTGCAAAAAGGCCAGCAAACCAAGGCCGTCATCGTGGAGGCCGCCCTGGGGCTGGCCACCCACATTGGCCTGGAGGGGCTGTCGATTGGTGCGCTGGCAGACATCACCGGCATGAGCAAGTCGGGTGTCTTTGCCCATTTCGGCTCGCGCGAAGAGCTGCAGATCTCGGTCATCCGCGAATACCACACCCGCTTCGAGCAAGAGGTGTTCTACCCGGCCATGAGCGCACCGCGCGGCGTGCCACGCCTGCGGGCCCTGTTCGACAACTGGATGAAGCGCACTTCGATCGAGATCGATTCGGGCTGCATCTACATCAGCGGCGCCATCGAGTTTGGCGACCGTACCGGGCTGGTGCGCGATGCGCTGGTCAATTCGGTGCGAACCTGGCTGGCTGCCATGCAGCGCGCCATCGAGCATTGCAAGGAGCTGGGCCAGCTGCGCGACGAGGTGAGTCCCGAACAGATGCTGTTTGAAATCCACGGCCTCATCCTGGCGCTGCACTACGAAGCGCGCTTCCTGCAAACCCCGGGGGCCATCGATCGCGCCATCACGGGGTTCAACAACATTCTGGCCCGCTGCAGCCAACCGGCTGCGGCCAAGGGCCGCCCCGTTTCCACCCAAACCCCCAAGGAGTAAACCCATGCCTACCTACACGCCGCCCCTGCGCGACATGCAATTCGTCATGCACGAAGTGCTCAAGGTCAGTGATGAATTGAAGGCGCTGCCGCCGCATGCCGACGTGGATGCGGACACCATCAACGCCGTGCTCGAAGAAGGCGGCAAGTTTGCGGCCGAGGTGGCTTTTCCGATCAACATCAGCGGCGACACCGAAGGCTGCACGCTCGACAAGACCACCCATGAAGTGACCACGCCCCAGGGCTTCAAGGAAGCCTACGCCAAGTACGTCGAAGGCGGCTGGGCGGCACTCTCCTGCCACCCAGAGTACGGTGGCCAGGGCCTGCCGTTCGTGGTGAACCAGTGCTTCTACGAGATGATGAACTCGGCCAACCAGGCCTGGACCATGTACCCCGGCCTCTCGCACGGCGCCTACGAATGCCTGCACGCCCACGGCACCGAAGAGCAAAAGAAGATCTACCTGCCCAAGCTGACCAGCGGCGAGTGGACCGGCACCATGTGCCTGACCGAACCCCACTGCGGCACCGACCTGGGCCTGCTGCGCACCAAGGCCGAACCCCAGCCCGATGGCACCTACAAGATCACCGGCGCCAAGATCTTCATCTCGGCCGGCGAGCACGACATGACCCGCAACATCGTGCACCTGGTGCTGGCCCGCCTGCCCGATGCGCCCGCGGGCAGCAAGGGCATCAGCCTGTTCGTGGTGCCCAAGTTCCAGGTGAATGCCGACGGCAGCCTGGGCGAGCGCAACGCGATTTACTGCGGCGGCCTGGAGCACAAGATGGGCATCCACGGCAACGCCACGGCGCAGATCGTGATCGACGGCGCCACCGGCACCCTGGTGGGCCAGCCGCACAAGGGCCTGGCCGCCATGTTCGTGATGATGAACGCCGCCCGCCTGGGCGTTGGCAACCAGTCGCTGGGTTTGACCGAAGTAGCCTTTCAGAACGCGCTGGCCTACGCCAAGGACCGCATTCAGATGCGCAGCCTCTCGGGCACCAAGGCCAAGGACAAGCCGGCCGACCCCATCATCGTGCACCCCGACGTGCGCAAGATGCTGCTCACCGCCAAGGCCTACGCCGAAGGCGCCCGTGCGCTGCAGTGCTTCTGCGCCGTGCTGCTGGACAAGGAACTGAGCCACCCCGATGAGAAGGTGCGCAAGGACTCCGGCGAAATGCTGGCCCTGCTGACCCCCATCGTCAAGGCCTTCATCACCGACAACGGCTTTGAAGCCACCGTGATGTGCCAGCAGGTCTTTGGCGGCCACGGCTACATCAAGGAATGGGGCATGGAGCAGCATGTGCGCGATGCGCGCATCAACATGATCTACGAAGGCACCAACACCATTCAGTCGCTGGACCTGCTGGGCCGCAAGATCCTGGGCAACAACGGCGCCTCGCTCAAGAAGTTTGGCAAGCTGGTGGGCCAGCTGGTGGAGGAAGAGGGCGTCAACGAAAAGATGGCCGAGTTCATCAACCCCATCGCCTACCTCGGCGACCAGATGACCAAGTTCACCACCGAGATCGGTTTCAAGGGCCTGCAGAACCCTGACGAAGTGGGCGCCGCCGCCGTGGACTACCTGCGCGTGGCCGGCCACCTGGTGTTTGGCTATTTCTTCGCCCGCATGGCCCAGGTGGCACTGCGCGAAATCGCCGCCGGCAACACCGACCCGTTCTATGGCGCCAAGCTGCAGACCGCACGCTTTTACTTCGCCAAGCTGTTCCCCGAGACCGCCACGCTCATGCGTACGGCGCGTGCGGGCAGCCAGGTGCTGATGGACACCGACCTGGCCCTGGCCTGACCGGCAGGTGGGGCGGATTTCAAGCCTTTTTGCAATGGAGCCTCTATGTATAAAGCGGTAGCAGCTATTGTGTTGGTAGCGTCTGCGGTGCCCGCATGGGCGCAGATGACGCCCGAGGGCCTGTGGCGCAACATCGACGACAAGACCGGTGAGGCCAAGGCGGAAATCCGCATCCGTGACAACGGTGGCGCACTGTCTGGCGTGCTCGAAAAGCGCCTGGCCAAGGACGCCAAGCCCGACGAGCTGTGCAAGGAATGCAGCGACGACCGCAAGGACAAGCCGCTGCAGGGCCTGGAGATCATCCGCAACGCCAAGAAGGCCGAGGACAAGGATGTGTGGGAAGGCGGCAAGATTCTCGATCCCGAGAACGGCCGCAACTACACGCTGCGCCTGACGCCCATCGAGGGCGGCAAAAAACTCGAAGTGCGCGGCTCCATCGGCCCCTTTGGTCGCACGCAGACCTGGATCC
Source organism: Comamonadaceae bacterium (assembly GCA_023259355.1). Lineage (GTDB taxonomy): Bacteria > Pseudomonadota > Gammaproteobacteria > Burkholderiales > Burkholderiaceae_C > JAHFQI01. Next base: position 9,895 of record JAHFQI010000020.1, on the reverse strand, counting down.
GGGTGCAGTAAACGCCCACGCTCTTAACCCCCGCTCGCCCTGAGCTTGTCGAAGGGCCTGGATGCAAACCCTCGCCACGGCTTCGACAAGCTCAGCCCGAACGGAATTGAAACTCATCAAAATATGTCCAGATTCCAAGTGAAGAAAGTCGCCGTGCTCGGCGCAGGCGTGATGGGCGCGCAGATTGCAGCGCATCTCGTCAACGTCAAGGTGCCGGTGGTGCTGTTCGACCTTCCCGCCAAGGAAGGCGCCAAGAACGGCATCGTCACCCGCGCCATCGACAACCTCAAGAAGCTCAAGCCCGCACCGCTGGGCGTGGCCGACGACGCCGCCCTGATCGGCCAGGCCAACTACGAAGAGCACCTGGAGCAATTGCGCGACTGCGACCTCATCATCGAGGCCATCGCCGAGCGCATGGACTGGAAGCTCGACCTGTACAAGAAGATCGCGCCATTCGTGGCGCCGCACGCCATCGTGGCGTCCAACACCTCGGGCCTGTCGATCACCAAATTGAGCGAGGCGCTGCCCGAGAACATCAAGCCGCGCTTTTGCGGCATCCACTTCTTCAACCCGCCGCGCTACATGACGCTGGTGGAACTGATCGACACCCCCACCACCGCCCCCGAGGTGCTCGACCAGCTCGAAGCCTTCGTGACCAGCGGCCTGGGCAAGGGCGTGGTGCGCGCGCACGACACGCCCAACTTCATCGCCAACCGCGTGGGCATCGCCGGCATGCTGGCCACCATGAAGGAAGTCGAGAATTTCGGCCTGAGCTTTGATGTGGTGGACGACCTCACGGGCAAGAAGCTGGGCCGTGCCAGCAGCGGCACCTTCCGCACCGCCGACGTGGTGGGGCTGGACACCATGGCCCATGTCATCAAGACGCTGCAGGACAACCTGGACGAGAAGAGCGACCCGTTCTACGCCAGCTTTGAAACGCCCGCCGTGCTGAAAAAGCTGCTGGAGCTGGGCCACCTGGGCCAGAAGACCCAGGCCGGTTTCTACAAGAAGGTCGGTCGCGATGTGCTGCGCTTCGAACTGGAGGCGGAAGACTACGTGCCTGGCGGCCAGAAGGCCGACGAGGTGTACGGCCGCATGCTCAAGAAGCCTGCCGCCCAGCGCCTGAAGCTGCTGCGCAATGCCGAAGGCGCGCAGGGCCAGTTCCTGTGGGCGATCCTGCGCAACAGCTTTCACTATGCGGCCGTGCACCTGGGCACCATTGCCGACAACGCCCGCGACGTGGACCAGGCCATGCGCTGGGGCTTCGGCATGCAGCAGGGCCCGTTCGAGCTGTGGCAGGAAGCCGGCTGGCTCGAAGTGGCGAAGATGATCCAGGAAGACATCGATGCCGGCAAGGCATTGAGCCGTGCGCCGTTGCCCGAGTGGGTCTTCAAGGGCCCCGTGGCCGAGGCCGGTGGCGTGCACACCGCGCAAGGCTCGTGGAGTGCATCCGCTGCCAAATTCGTAGCGCGTCGCGCTTTGCCCGTGTACGCCAGGCAGCATTTTCCTGAAAGACTGCTGGGCGAAGCCTTGCCCGACTACAAGACGGCTGGCAAGACGCTGCACGAAGACGACGCCATCCGCCTGTGGACGCTGGACGGCGATGACCGTCCCTCCGGTAGCGGAGTGCTCATCGCCAGCATCAAGACCAAGATGCACGCCATCAGCCCCGACGTGTGCGAGGGCCTGAACCTGGCGGTCGAGATGGCCGAGAAGGACTTCCAGGGCGTGGTCATCTGGTCGGGCGACGAGCCCTTCAGCGTGGGTGCCGACCTGCAGGCCATGCTGCCCGCCTTCATGATCGCCGGCGTGAGCGCGGTCGAAGGGGCAGAGCACGAAATGCAGCAGACCATGCTGCGCCTGCGTTACGCCAACGTGCCCGTGGTCTCTGCCGTGCGCGGCATGGCGCTGGGCGGTGGCTGCGAACTGGCCGTGCACTCGGCCCGCCGCGTGGTGCACATGGAAAGCTACATCGGCCTGGTCGAAGTGGGGGTGGGCCTGGTGCCCGGCGCTGGCGGCCTGACCTACATCGCCCGCCGTGCGGCCGAGAACGCCGAGGCCTCGACCGGCAAGGACTTGCTGCCGTTTCTCACCGAAGGCTTCACCGCCGCCGCCATGGCCAAGGTGGGCACCAGCGCGCTCGAATCGCGCAAGCTGGGCTATGTGCTGCACAGCGACGTGATCGTGCCGCACAAGGACGAGCTGCTGTTCGTGGCCATCAACGAAGCCAAGGCCCTGGCCAGCGGCGGCTGGCGTGCGCCGCACAAGCGCCTGTTTCCCGTGGCGGGCCGCAGCGGCATCGCCACCATCAAGGGCTCGCTGGTCAACATGCGCGATGGCGGCTTCATCAGCCAGCACGACTTCCACATCGCCAGCCTGATCGCCGAAGTGGTGTGCGGCGGCGACGTGGATGCGGGCACGCTGGTGAGCGAGGAGTACCTGATGGCGCTGGAACGCAAGGCGTTCTGCGCGCTCATCGAGCACCCCAAGACGCAGGAGCGCATCCTGGGCATGCTCAACACCGGCAAGCCGGTGAGGAACTGAGCGCCACGATGGACCGCGCACCCAACAAGCTGCAGCGTTCGCTGATGCGCCTGGACGAGGCACCCGCTTTCATGCGCGGCTTTGTGCAGAACATCATCCTGCGCCGTGCCGTGCCCTTCACGGGCACGGCGGGCATCCGCTTCGACACGCTCACGCCCGAGCGTGTCGAAGTGCGCCTCGCCAACGAACACCGGGTGCAAAACCACATCGGTGGCGTGCACGCCTCGGCCATGAACCTGCTGGCCGAAACCGCCACCGGCATGGTGGTGGGCATGAATGTGCGCGACGACTGCACGCCGCTGGCCAAGGAGTTCAGCATGGCGTTCAGGAAGCGCGCCACGGGTGGCCTCAAGGCCGTGGCCACGCTCAGCGCCGAGCAGCGCGCCACCCTGCAGGCCAGCGACCAGGGCGAGGTGCAGGTCGCGGTCACCGTGACCGATGAAGCCGGCGTGGAGCCGGTCGAATGTGTTTTTACGTGGGCCTGGGTTCCAGCCAGCCGCCCCGCCAAGAATTGAAGGAGTTACCCCATGGCCCAACCCATCCAGGAAGCCTACATCGTCGCAGCCACGCGCACGCCCATCGGGCGCTCGCACCGCGGCTTCTTTCGCAACATGCGCCCCGACGATCTGCTGGCCACCACGCTCAAGGCGGCGCTGGCGGCTGCGCCGGGTCTTGACCCGGCAGCGATTGAAGACATCATCTGCGGCTGCGCTATTCCTGAAGCGCAGCAGGGCCTGAACGTGGCGCGCATTGGCGCCGTGCTGGCCGGCCTGCCCGCCAGCGTGGGCGGCATCACCGTCAACCGTTTCTGCGCATCGGGCCTGTCGGCCGTGCAGATGGCCGCCGACCGCATCCGCGTGGGCGAGGCCGAGGTGATGATCGCCGCCGGTGTGGAAAGCATGAGCATGGTGCCCATGATGGGCAACAGCCCCAGCCTGTCGCCCAGCATTTTCGAGCGCGAAGGCGATGTGGGCATTGCCTATGGCATGGGCCTCACGGCCGAGAAAGTGGCGCAGCAGTGGAAGGTGAGCCGCGAAGCGCAGGACGAGTTTGCGCTGCAGTCGCACCTGAAGGCCCTGGCTGCGCAAAAGGCCGGCTACTTTGCCGACGAGATCACGCCCATCGAGGTGACCGACCGCACGGCCAACCTCGAAACCGGCGAGTCCATCGCCACCACCCGCACCGTGAGCCTGGACGAAGGCGCGCGCGCCGACACCTCGCTCGAAGGCCTGGCCAGGCTGCGCACGGTATTCGCTGCGCGCGGCTCGGTCACGGCGGGCAACAGCTCGCAGACCAGCGACGGCGCCGGTGCGCTGATCCTGGCCAGCGAAGCGGCCGTGAAGCGCTTTGGCCTCACGCCACTGGCGCGTTTCGTGAGCTACGCGGCCAAGGGCGTGCCACCGCACATCATGGGGATCGGCCCTATCGAAGCCATTCCGGCCGCACTGCGCTATGCAGGCCTCAAGCACCAGGACATCGACTGGTACGAGCTGAACGAAGCCTTTGCGGCGCAGTCGCTGGCGGTGATGAACACGCTGGGGCTGGATCCAGCCAAGGTGAACCCGATGGGGGGCGCGATTGCGCTGGGGCATCCGCTGGGGGCGACGGGGGCGATCCGGTCGGCGACGGTGGTGCATGCGCTCAAGCGGAACAAGTTGAGGTATGGGATGGTGACGATGTGTGTGGGGATGGGGCAGGGGGCTGCGGGGATTTTTGAGGCTGTTTGATTTGATTTGACTTGACTGGCTACATGCCTGAGATGCCTTCCCCACCCGTTCGGGCTGAGCTTGTCGAAGCCAGGGCTGGTGCGCTGGTTTGGGCGGTGTGCGTTGGTTGAGTGCGGAGGCCGGGTCTCGCCCCGGCGGGCAACCTGAAGGGAACCTGAGCGGACATCCCTTCGGGCCATCGCTGCGCTCGGCCCGGGCTGCGCAGCGCGAGGCGCTTGCGCCCGCGAGAGGGGGCCGAGCGCAGCGATGGCCCGTATTTGGCTTCAACCCCATCTGGCTGCGCCTGCGGCGGGGCGATTGCGGGGTGGCGGGTGTGCCGCAGGACACACCCGCCACGTGAACTGACTCGCCGTGGCTGTCCGAGCGGCGCGCGCAGCGCAAAGCGAGTTCCACGGCGCACCCCGCAACCGCCCCGACGCAGGTCTGCCCCGAAGGGGTCGCAGGCTGTGGGTCGCCTTTTCTTTGCTTACGTTCTTTTGGCGAAGCAAAAGAAAGTGAGTCGGCCGCCGGGCCGAGACCCGGCCTCCGCCCTCAACCAAAACCACCCACAATCCAACCCACCCCCAACCCAGTCCCCTCCACGACCCTCACCCCGCCCGTTTCGCGGCACACTTACAGCCATGACCGACCCACACCCATTCGATCAAGCCATACAGCTACACGCCGAAATCCCCGGCCAGTACCAGGGCCAGACCCATGCGGGCTACTGGAACATGGTGGGCCCCTTTGGCGGCATCACCGCAGCCACGTTGCTGCAGGCCGTCATGCAGCACCCGGCGCGGCTGGGCGACCCGTTGTCGCTCACCGTCAACTACGCCGGTGCCCTGGTGGCGGGGCCTTTCACCGTGCAGGCCACGCCGGTTCGCACGAATCGCTCCACCCAGCACTGGACGCTGTCGATCCTGCAAGCCGATGCCGAAGGCGCCCAGGTGGTCACCACCACCGCCACCGCCGTGACGGCCGTGCGCCGCGAGACCTGGAGCGCGGGCGATGTGCCCCTGCCCGACGTGCCGCAGCCGGCGGACCTGCCCGCCATTCCGCCGGGCTTTGGTTCGGAATGGATCAGCCGCTATGAGATGCGACCCGTGACCGGAACGCTGCCACGCGCCTGGGATGGCAGTGGCGACCACAGCCTGACCCAGCTGTGGATGCGCGATGCACCCCCGCGCCCGCTCGACTTTTGCGCGCTGGCGGCGCTGGCCGATGTGTTCTTTCCCCGTGTCTGGTTGCGCCGTGCGCACCGGGTGCCAGCGGGCACGGTGTCCATCACGGTGTACTTTCACGCCAGCGCCGAGCAGTTGCAGCAAACCGGCATGGGCTACCTGCTGGGCCAGGCGCGCGGGCAGGAGTTTCGCAACGGCTTTTTTGACCAGACCGTGCAGCTGTGGAACGAGGCGGGCACCATGCTGGCCACCAGCCACCAGATCGTTTACTACAAGGAATAAGAAGCGGGCACTGTGTCGCCCTCGTTTCCCCTCACCACCCCCAGACCCACCATGACCGAAGCCACCCAAGACATCCTCGTGCACACCGAAGCGGGCGTGACCACCATCACCTTCAACCGCGTGGACAAGAAAAATTCCATCACCACCGCCATGTATGCCGCCATGGCCGACGCGCTGGCTGCTGCCGAGGCGGACGCCAGCGTGCGCGCCGTGGTGTTCCAGGGCGACGTGGCGGTATTCAGCGCCGGCAATGACATTGGTGATTTTCTGCAGCAGCCGCCCGCCACCCAGGATTCGCCCGTGTTCCGCTTCCTGCGCGGCCTGGCCGCTTTCCCCAAGCCCGTGATTGCAGCGGTCTGCGGCCCGGCGGTGGGCATAGGCACCACCCTGCTGTTCCACTGCGATCTGGTCTATGCGGGCGACAACGCCGCATTCTCCATGCCGTTCGTCAACCTGGGCCTGTGCCCCGAGGCAGCATCGAGCCTGCTGGTGCCGCAGATGCTGGGCTACCACCGCGCTGCCGAAGCCCTGCTGCTGGGCGAACCCTTCATGGCCGAGGCGGCGCTCGAAGTGGGCCTGGTCAACCGCGTGGTGCCCCCCACGGAATGCAATGGCGTGGCACAGGCACAGGCGCGCAAGCTGGCCGCCAAGCCGCTGTCGGCGCTGATCGAGACCAAGCGCCTCATGAAAAAAAGCCAGGCCCCCCAGGTGCTCGCCGTGATGGCCGAAGAAGGCGCCAGCTTTGGCCGCATGCTGCGCGAGCCCGCAGCGCGCGAAGCCTTTGGCGCTTTCATGGAAAAACGCAAGCCCGACTTCAGCCAATGCTGAAACCAGCGCTGCGCCCGCCGCCCCAGGGACACCGATGACAAAAACCATAGCAACACCCGTCGCGTTCGAGCCCGAGTTCATTGCCGGCGTGAAAACCATTTTTGAGGAAAAGATTGTCTTCAACCAGGTGCTGGGCCTCAAGGTGGTCAGTCTCGCGCCCGAGCGTGTGGTGGCCCGCATCGACATGAAGCCCGAACTGGTCGGCCACTTTGCCTACAACCGCATCCACGGCGGCGTGATCAGCGCGGGCCTCGATGCCATGGGCGGCCTGGCCGTGATGGCCGCCATGGGCGCCAAGCACATGGACGAGACGCCCGAACAGCGCCTGCACCGCTTTGCCCGGCTGGGCACCATTGATCTGCGCGTGGACTATCTGCGGCCGGGCATCGGCAGCCATTTCGAGTTGCGCGCCGAGGTGCTGCGCCTGGGCTCGCGCGTGGCCACCACGCGCATGGAGTTTTTGGGGCCCGATGGCGTGCTCATGTCAGCGGCCGCCGCAGCCTATATCGTGTCCTGAACGCGCCCGATCTGGTGTGTCCATGCAAGTGATGCAAGTGCATGCAACCAGCGAACGATTTGGTTACTGATCTTGCGCAAGACGCCAAGGTGCAATGCCCCGGCACTCCTACGATGCCTTCTTTTCAAGGAGATCCGATGGCTGTGCAGAACCCCTTTTTTGGCAAGCGCGAAACTGAAACCTTCCAGCCCCGCCACAACACGGTCACCCCCAGCACCGTGAGCAATGTGTCACCCAGTGCCAGTGCAGCGGTGGCAGCCGCTGCCGCCAAGGCGCCGGCAGAAAGCAGTGGCAGCAAGCTCACCGTGGGCCCCAACATCAAGCTCAAGGGGGTGGAGATCACCGATTGCGACACCCTGGTGGTGGAAGGCACGGTGGAAGCCACCATGGATTCGCGGGTCATCCAGATTGCCGAGCAGGGTGCGTTCCGTGGTTCGGCCGACATCGATATCGCCGAAATCCGCGGCGAGTTCAATGGCACGCTCACCGTGCGCGACAAGCTCGTCGTCTTTGCCACCGGCAAGGTCAGCGGGAAAATCCGCTATGGCAAGCTGGTGGTGGAAGAGGGTGGCCAGCTGTCGGGCGAAATCGAGGTGGGCGTGGGCACCGCCACCAGTGCCCGTCCGGCGGCCGCAGCGCGGCCCATGGACGCACCAGTGCCCGCCGTGGCTCTGGCCTGAACGCAGGGCGTTCAGGTAGGCACCGGCACCGGCACCGGGCGCGGCCGGCCGTCGGCGTCGATGGCCACATAGGTCAGGCGCGCTTCGGTCACCTTCAGGTATTGGCCCTGGTCCGAGAAGCGTTCGGCATACACCTCCACCTCTACCGTGATGGAGGTGCGGCCAATGCGCGTGACCGTGGCGAAGAAGGACAGGATGTCGCCCACCCGCACCGGCTGCTTGAAGATGAACTCGTTCACCGCCACGGTCGCCATGCGGCCCTGGATATAGCGCGCGGGCAGCACCGAACCGGCCAGATCGACCTGCGCCATCACCCAGCCGCCGAAGATATCGCCGTTGGCGTTGCTGTCGGCGGGCATGGGAATGACCTTCAGTACCAGTTCATGGCTGGAGGGCAAGGCGGGTGCGGGGAGGTGGGGCAAATCAGGCATGGGCACAATCGGGGTGAATAAGCAACCCCCGGAATTGTCCCCTATGCGCCACCACGGCGATTCTTCTCCCCCTCCTTCTCCGAACGACCCCGCGCACAAACGCTCTGACTGGGCCACGCTCTCACGCCTTCTGCCGTATCTGTGGCAGTACAAGGGGCGCGTCGTTCTGGCCATCGTGTTCATGGTGGGCGCCAAGGTCGCCAATGTGGGCGTGCCGGTGCTGCTCAAGAACCTGGTCGATGCCATGGCGCTCAGGCCCGGCGACCCGGCTGCCGTGCTGGTGGTGCCGGCCGGCTTGCTGCTGGCCTACGGATTGCTGCGCCTGTCCACCTCGCTGTTCACCGAGTTGCGCGAACTGGTGTTCGCCAAGGCCACGCAGGGCGCGGCGCGCTCGATTGCCTTGCAGACCTTCGAGCACCTGCACGCGCTGAGCCTGCGCTTTCATCTGGAGCGCCAGACCGGTGGCATGACGCGCGACATCGAGCGCGGCGTGCGCGGCATCGAGTCGCTGATCTCGTTCACGCTGTTCAACATCGGCGCCACGCTGATCGAAGTGGCCATGGTGCTCACGGTACTGGCCGTCAAGTTCGATGCCTGGTTTGCCTGGATCACGCTGGCTGCGCTGGCCTGCTACATCGCCTTCACGGTGCTGCTGACCGAGTGGCGCACCCAGTTCCGCCGCCAGGCCAACGAGTTCGATTCGGCCGCGCACAGCAAGGCGGTGGATTCGCTGCTCAACTACGAAACCGTCAAATATTTCAACAACGAAAGTTTCGAGGCCCGCCGCTACGACGAAAGCCTGCAGCGCCTGCGTGCCGCGCGCCTGAAGGCGCAAAGCTCGCTCTCGCTGCTCAACACCGGCCAGCAGCTCATCATTGCCACGGGCCTGGTGGCCATGCTCTGGCGCGCCACGCAGGGCGTGGTCGATGGCCACATGACGCTGGGCGACCTGGTCATGGTCAACGCCTTCATGATCCAGCTCTACATCCCGCTGAACTTCCTGGGCGTGATCTACCGCGAGATCAAGCAGAGCCTGACCGACCTGGACAAGATGTTCACCCTCATGGACCGCGAGCGCGAGGTGGCCGATGCCCCCGGCGCGCAGCCGCTGGTGGGGCTGGCACAGCCCACGGTGCGCTTTGAGAATGTGCAGTTCGCCTACGACCCGGCCCGGCCCATCCTCAAGGGCATCAGCTTCGAGATTCCGGCGGGCAAGACGGTGGCGGTGGTCGGCCCTTCGGGTTCGGGCAAGTCCACGCTGGCGCGGCTGCTGTTTCGCTTCTACGACATCCAGCAGGGCCGCATCACCCTGGCCGGGCAGGAAATCCGCGACGTCACGCAGGCCAGCCTGCGCCAGGCCATCGGCATCGTGCCGCAGGACACCGTGCTGTTCAACGACACCGTGGCCTACAACATCGCCTACGGCCGCCCCGGCGCCAGCCAGGCCGAGATCGAGGAAGCCGCCCGCGCGGCACGCATCCACGACTTCATCGCCGCCACGCCCAAGGGCTACGCCACCCAGGTGGGCGAGCGCGGCTTGAAGCTGTCGGGCGGTGAAAAACAGCGCGTGGCCATTGCGCGCACGCTGCTCAAGAACCCGCCGATCCTGATCTTCGACGAGGCCACCAGTGCGCTGGATTCGGCCAACGAACGCGCCATCCAGGCCGAACTGCAAAGCGCCGCGCGCAACCGCACCACGCTGCTCATCGCCCACCGCTTGTCC
>JAHFQI010000019.1:14564-31729 GCA_023259355.1 Comamonadaceae bacterium | reverse complement strand
ACTTTCTTGACGTAGTCGCGGGTCTCGGCGAACGGCACGTTCTCGGCCCAGATCGCGGCTTCCATCGTCGGGCCGTTGCGCCAGCTGCGCGGGCGGCTGGGTCCGGCGTTGTAGGCGGCGGCCGCCAGGGGCATGGAGCCGCCGAAGTCATCGAGCACCAGCTTGAGGTAGCCGGTTCCGATGGCGATGTTGGTGTCGCGGTCGGTGAGCTGGTCGGGCGTGAAGCTCACGAGGCCGATCTTCTTGGCCGTCCAGCGCGCGGTGGCCGGCATGACCTGCATCAGGCCGGCCGCGCCCACGCCCGAGCGCGCGTCCGTGACGAAGCGGCTTTCCTGGCGGATCAGGCCGTAGACGTAGGCCGGGTCGAGGTTGATTTCGCGGCTGCGCTTGACCACCGCGTCCCGGTAGGGCATCGGAAAGCGCTGATCCAGGTCGATGAACGACTTGGTCCGCTCACTGGTGTTGATGCAGCGGTCCCAGACCTCGCGCTGGCAGGCCAAGTCGGCCGCTGCGAGTAGCTCGCGGTCGCTCATGCCGCCGCGCGCGTGCAGGTTGGTGCTGTAGTTCCATTCGCGCACGCCCTCGGAGCGCAGCCCGAGATTGATCGCGTACAGCGCACGGACGAGGCTCGGATTCTGGCGCGCCGCGTCTTTTTCGGCGGCGGTCAGGACGGCCGGCCTGGGCGGCACGGTGATGGGCCGGCCCAGTTCCTCAAGCGCGAGTTTCTCGTAAAAGCCATGCGCCGAGGCGATGGATTCGAGCAGTTGCCGGGCCTCCAGCGCGTCGGGACGGAGCCGTGGCGGTGGCGTTGCGGGCACAGCCGCAGTCATCGTGGCCGCGGGTGCGGTCGTCGTGGTGGCCTCGCCGGTTGTCACGGTCGCACGCTCGGCGGCGCTCAGGCCCGCGAGCAGGGCGCGGGCGCGCCAGTAGACCCAGGCGGGTTCCGCGCGGCCTTCCTCGCTCATGGCGCGGGTCGCCGCCAGCACGGCCTTCCACTGGCCCTGGCGCAGTGCGGCGCGGGCTTTCCAGGCCAGCAGGTCGTCATTGAGATCGGTGTCGCGCGTGACGTTGGCGTAGTACTCGGGGGCGTTGTCCCCCAGGCGGGTGGCGGCCTGCTTGCCGATGACGCCCCAGGTCCAGTTGCGCTCCTCGGCGCTGAGGTGGACGCCCCACTTGGCGTCCAGCAGCTGTGCGGCCTGGGCCGGGTCGGTGGCGGCAACCTTGATCAGCGCCAGCACGACGAGTTCCTTGCGCATGCGTGAACCCGCCACGGCGCGGCCGCCAAGGTACTTGATCGGGTTGGCGTTGATGTCGGCCAGTTGCACGCCGGCGTCCGGCGTGACGATGTCCACCGCTGCGCGCGCGGCCCGGGGCCGGTTGGCTTCGAACGCCATCCGTGCCTTGCGCCAGATGTCCAGATCCGTCAGCTTGCGCGACTCGTGCAGCCGGTCGGCGGCGAAGGTGCAGCCGTCGTCGGCCTCGCGCTGGGCATACCAGCTGCGGCGCACGTCGGCGGCCACGTCGGCGCCCGTCCTCAGGTGGTCCACGGCCAGGGCGTAGCAGCGCACCTCACGGTCGTCGCTCATGCGGTAGTTGGGGTGCTCGGCGGCGAAGTTGGACCAGTCGCGCCGCTGGCCCAGCAGCAACAGCCAGTCGTTGCGCAGGCGGTCTTCCTGGTAGGTGCCGGCATAACGCGCAAGGAAGTCCTGCACCTCCTGGGTGCTGGCTTCGTCGAGCCGGGTCTTGAGTTCCCAGTAGGCGGCCCAGGCTTCGAGCACATGGCCGCGCGCCTGCGGCAACAAGGCCGAGAGCTTTTTGCGGTCGCTCTTGCGGAAGGCCTGCTGCATGTCCAGCAGCACATCATCGGCCTTGACTTGCGACAAGGCTGGGGCGGCAAAAGCCATCGCCAGCGCGACGCACAGAATGTGATTCACGACCGGGCGAGTCATCGGTGTCAGAATCTTTGGTAACTGCATGATGGATATTATGGACAAGTCAGACGAAAAGAAAGCCCTTCGCAAGGCCCTGATCGATCAACGGTTGAACCTGCCGGACCGGCTGGAGCGCGCCGAGGCGCTGCAGCGCATCATGCGCATCTGGCTGGTGGGGCGGCCCGACACGGTGATCGGCGCGTACTGGCCGATCAAGGGCGAGTTCGATCCGCTGCCCGCGCTGCACCGCTGGAAGGAAGACGGTGAACTGCTCGACGAGCCGCAGCCGCGGCGCATTGGCCTGCCGGTGGTGGACAAGGTCCACAAGACACTGACCTTCTGGGCCTGGTACCCCGGTTGCCCGATGGAAGAAGACGCCTACGCCATCCCCAAGCCCAGGGACACCGAGGTCATCGTGCCGACGCTGCTGTTCGTGCCCTGCCTGGGCTACGGGCCCGGCGGTTTCCGGCTCGGTTACGGCGGCGGCTTCTACGACCGCACGCTGGCCACGCTGCAGCCCAAGCCCTTCACCGTGGGCCTGGGCTACGCCCACGGCTTCGTGGACGATTTCGAACCCGAGCCGCACGATGTGCCGCTGGACGCCATCCTCAACGACAACGGGGTGGTCTGGCCGGTCTGAGGCGGGAAGGTCTGGACGGCGCCCGCCGTTCGGGCGCATAGTGCGGGGCAGTCATTGGGAAGGAGCTTGACCGCCGTGACCGATGTCCTTTCGAGGTGTTCCCTCCGAGCCGGCAGCCGCTGACATGGCGCTGCTCGAACTGCGCGACCTGTCCCGGCGCTTCGGTTCGTTCGAGGCGGTGAGCCATGTGAGCCTGGCGGTCGAGGCCGGCGAATTCTTCACGCTGCTGGGGCCGTCCGGTTGCGGCAAGACCTGCCTGCTGCGCATGATTGCCGGCTTCGACCCGCCCGACGGCGGCCAGATCCTGCTGGGCGGCGAGGATCTGGCCGACCTGCCTCCCGAGCGGCGGCCGATCCACACCGTGTTCCAGAGCTACGCCCTGTTTCCGCATCTCACGGTGGCGGGCAACATCGCGTTCCCCCTGCGCATGGCGAAGGTTCCGGCGCGCGAGATCGAGGTGCGTGTGAACGCCATGCTCGACGAAATGCGCCTTGCCGGGTTGGGCGCGCACTACCCGCACCAGCTCTCGGGCGGCCAGCGTCAGCGCGTGGCGCTGGGTCGCGCGCTGGTCCACCGGCCGCGGTTGCTGCTGCTCGATGAAGCGCTGGCCGCGCTGGACCTGAAGCTGCGCGAGGACATGCAGCTGGAGCTGATCAAGCTGCAGCGCGAAATCGGCATCACCTTCATTTACGTCACGCACTCGCAGACCGAGGCGCTGGCGCTGTCGCACCGCATCGCTGTCATGAACCGCGGGCGTATCGAGCAGGTCGATACGCCGTCCCGCCTCTACAGCTTCCCGGCCAACCGCTTCGTGGCCGACTTCATCGGCAACTGCAACCTGCTTGACGCCCGCACGCTCGGGATGGCGGCGGGGGCGCTGCGCCTGGCGGTCGATGGCCTGGGCGAGGTGCTTGCACCGCCCGGCGCCGGCGCCAGCGCCCCGGGCCAGGGCCAGGGTGTATTGGCGCTGCGGCCCGAACAGGTGCGCATCGCCGCGCGCGGCGACGCGCTGGCGGCCGACAACCGTTTCCCGGGCACGGTGCGCGAGGTGCTCTACACCGGCGATGTCACCACCTACCTCGTCGCGCTGGACAACGGTTTGCGGCTGGCGGCGCTGTTGCCCAACACCGACCCGGGGCGCTCCGCGGTTTTCCAGGCGGGCGACAGCGTGACCGTGGGCTGGTCCAGGCAGGCGGGCCACTATGTCCCGGACTGAATTCACGCGCTGGGCCACCACGGCTCCGCCGACGCTGTTCCTGCTGGTGTTCTTCCTGGCGCCGGCGCTGATCGTGGTGCTCGCCTCGTTCCAGTTTCCCGGCGAATTCGGCGGTCTGGCGCCCATCGTGGCGCCCGACGAGGGCGGTGCGGGCGGCTTGACGCTGGAGAACTACGCCTTCTTCGCCAGCGACCTGCTGTTCACCGAGCTGTTCATTCGCTCCTTCGTGGTGGCGAGCCTGTCCACGCTGGCGTGCATGCTGCTGGGCTACCCGCTGGCCTGGCTCATCGCGCGCAGCCCGAAACGCCATCGCGACCTGCTGATCCTGCTGGCGATCCTGCCGTTCGCCAGCAACTTCCTGGTGCGCGTCTACGCCTGGATGATCATCCTGGGGCCGCAGCAGGCGCTGGCGCAGGCGGTCAACGGCCTGCTGGGCGCGCTGGGCCTGGCGCCGGTGAACCTGCTGTTCTCGCCCTTGGCCGTGCTGATCGGCATGGTGTACGTGCACCTGCCGTTCATGATCCTGCCGCTGTACGTCAGCTTGGAGCAGCACGACCCGGTGCTGCTCGACGCGGCCCAGGACCTGGGCGCCAACGCCTGGCAGCGCTTCTGGCGCGTGACCTGGCCGCTGTCAATGCCCGGGGTGCTGTCCGGCTCGACCCTGGTGTTCATCCCGGTGCTGGGGATGTTCGCCATTCCCGACCTCCTGGGCGGCACGCGCGACATGCTGATCGGCAACCTGATCAAGGAGCAATTCATCGGCGTGCGCGACTGGCCGTTCGGCAGCGTGCTGGCGATCGTGCTGACGTTGTGGGTGCTGGCCATCGCCGGCCTGTCCGCCTGGGCCGCGCGAAGGGTTGGCGCCCATGCGTAAGACGCCCCCCGCGTTCGGGGTGGCCCGGCGGCGGCCGGTCTGGCTGTTCGTGGCCTCCGGCTTCACGCTGGCGTTTCTTTACGTGCCGCTGTTCGTGGTGGTGGCCTACTCGTTCAACGACTCGCGGCTCAACGCAGAGTGGGTGGGCTTCACCCTGGACTGGTACCGGCAGCTGCTGTCCGACGAGGCCATGCTGACGGCGGCGCGCAACTCGCTGGCGATCGCGCTGGTGTCCAGCGTGGCGTCCACCGTGCTCGGCACCCTGGCGGGCCTGGCCATGCACCGCTACAGTTTTCGCTGGCTTGCGTTGCTGGTCATCACGCCGGTGGCCATGCCGGAGATCTTGCTGGGCATCTCGCTGCTGGTGTTTTTCCTGCAGGTGCTGCACCTGACGCTGGGCTTCGTGTCGGTGGTGCTGGCGCACATCACGTTTTCCATCGGCTTCGTCGCCATCGTCGTGCGCACCCGCCTCGCCGGCATGGACGAGAGCATCTTCGAGGCCGCGCGCGACCTTGGCGCCACGCCGTGGCAGACCTTCCGGCTCGTGACCTTTCCGCTGATCCTGCCGGCGGTGGCCGCGGGCGCGCTGATGGCGTTCACGCTATCGATCGACGACTTCGTCATCACCTTCTTCACCGCCGGGGTGGGCGTGTCCACGCTGCCGCTGCAGATCTATTCGATGATCAAGATCGCCGTGACGCCCGAGGTCAATGCGGTCTCGACGCTGCTGATGCTGCTGACCCTGGGCCTGATGGCGGCGGCCTCGCGGCTCGACCGCCACGCGGTGAGCGCCGCATGAAACGCATCGTCATTGCCGCCCTGGCCCTTGCGGCGGCGCTCTCGGCGGGCGCCGTGGAGACGCTCTACCTCTACAACTGGAACAACTACATCTCGGCGCAGACCCTGGCCCGCTTCGAGGCGCACTGCGCCTGCAAGGTGGTGCAGGACTACTACGCCGACAACGAGGAAATGCTGGCCAAGCTGGCCGCGGGCGCCAGCGGCTACGACATCCTCGTGCCCACCGGCAACGCGGTGGAGGCACTGATCCGCTCGCGCCAGCTGCGCCCGCTCGACAAGGCGCGGCTGCCCAAGCTCGGCAACATTCGGCCTGAATTCCTGGGCACGCCGTTCGACCCGGCCAACACGTATTCCGTGCCGTACGCCTATACCGTCACGCTGATCGGCTACAACACCGAGAAGCTGCGCGACCTGGCGCTGCCCACCGACAGCTGGGCGCTGATTTTTGAGCCCAGGCACCTGCAAAAGATCCGCGGCCGCGTCACCGTGCTGGACTCGCAGCGCGAACTCATGGCCGCGGCCATGAAGTACCTCGGCCACAGCCTCAACGACACCGACGAGGCCAAGTGGAAGCAGGCGCGCGACCTGATCCTGCGCGCCAAGCCGTATTGGGCGGCGTTCAACGCGTCCAGCTACATCAAGGAGCTGACCGTGGGCAACATCTGGGTGGCGCATGGCTACTCCAGCGACATGTTCCAGGCCGACGCGGACGCGCGCCGGGCGGGTCGTCCGTTCCGCATCGCCAGCGCCATCCCGCGCGAGGGTGCGGTGCTGGCGCTCGACTCCATGGTGCTGCACAAGAGCGGCCGCCAGAACGCGCTGGCGCACCGCTTCATCGACTTCATGCTCGAAGGCGAGAACGCGGCCGAGCTGTCCAACCTGATCGGTTCGGGCAGCCCCAACGCGGCTGCGAGGCCCTACATCGACCCGGAACTGCTGCGCAACACCGCGTTGTTTCCCGATGCGGCCACGCTGGCGCGCCTGGAGATGGTGCGCGACCTCACGCCGCGCCAGCGGCGCGTGCTCAACCGCATCTGGACCGAAATCAAGCTGCGTTAGCCCGGCGTGGCCGCCGTATCGCGGTCCCGCGCCTCGCCGAGGGTTTCGCGCGTGGCTTGCGCCTGGGCCTGCAGCCAGTCGCAAAACGCCTGGATCTCGGGCCGCGCCGCGCTGCGCGGGCCGACCAGCAGCCAGTAGGCCATCGGCGAGTCCATGCGGGCGCCGGGCAGCACCTCGATCAGGTCGCCGTTGGCCATGCTTTCGGCCACCAGCGGCAGGCGCGCCAGCACCACACCCTGGCCGGTCAGCGCGGCCTGCACCATCTGGTAGGCGTAGTTGAAATACAGCCAGCGCTTCGGGCTGAGCCTGGGCCGGCCCTGGGCTTCAAACCAGCGCTGCCAACTCAGCCACTCCAGGTGCGTGCGGTGCGCGTCGCCGGCCTCGATCAGGGCGAACTGGGCCAGATCGTCCGGCTCGCGCAGGCGCAAACCCGCGGCGCCGGACGACTTCAGCAGCCAGGGGCTGGCCACCGGCGTGAGTTGTTCGCCGAACAGCCGCAGCGCACCGGCCGGCATGCTGGCGGCCGGGCCGTAGCGCAGCGCCAGGTCCACGTCGGCCATGTCCAGATCGACCGCGACGTCGGACGCGTCGATGCGGATGTCGATGTCCGGGTGGTCGCGCTGGAAGGCTTCGAGCCGCGGAATCAGCCACATCGAGGCGAACGAGGCGAAGGTGGTGAGCGAGACACTCTTGCGGCCCGCGCTCTGGCGGATCTGGCGCACCGCCGCGTCGATGCGCGGCAGCGCCAGCGACACCGCCAGCAGCAGCTGCTCGCCCGCGCTGGTCAACTCCACGGCGCGCGTGTGGCGCAGGAACAGCGGCACGCCCACTTCCTCTTCCAGCGCCTGGATCTGCCGGCTCACGGCCGACTGGGTCAGCGCCAGTTCCTCGCCCGCGGCGCGGAAGTTCAGATGCCGTGCCACGGCCTCGAAGGAGCGCAGGTGGCCCGCCAGGATCGGGCGGGTGCGCAGATGGGTTTGCGAATGCTGCATGACGCGTGTCACGGGCGCGCGGCGCGCTGGCGCGGGGCCTTGGGCGCCTTGGCCTTCAGCGCGCATGCCAGCGCCAGGCGCGCCCAGGGCTGCATGAACTGCGGCGACTCCATCGCTTCCTCGGGTGCGCTGTAGTAGTTCATGCCCATGGCCTTGCCTTTGGCCTGGTAGACGAAGCGCTCGCAACCGGCGGCCTCGTAGTGCGGGCGGGTCTCGTCGCTGGCCTTGAGCCACAGGCGCTCGCCGCCGCCGAGGTCGGCGATGAGGGCCAGCGTCAGCCCGGAGGTGGAGATGCCCCAGCCGCCGAACATGCGCCGCGCCACGCACGGCCCGGCGCTGGCGAGCAGTTCGCAGCAGTAGTCGGCGAATTCGCGGGAAACGGCGGAGGAGGTCGTGGCCATGCCGCTACGATAATCCAGAACATGGCCCGCCCCAAATCCGCCTCCCACGAGCTCAAGCGCGACGAAATCCTGGACATCGCGGCCCAGTGTTTCGCCGAACGCAGCTACCCGGCCAGCAGCATGAACGACATCGCCGCCGCCAGCGGCACCAGCAAGGCGCGGCTCTACCACTACTACGGCAGCAAGGAAGCCATCCTCTTCGACCTGCTGAACCGCTACACCCAGCGCCTCTTGCTGCTGATCGCCCAGGTCGAAGCCACGGCCCAGCGCCGCAACCTGGACGACCGCGCCGCGCTGCACGAGCTGATCCGCAGCTTCCTGCAAGAGTACGAAACCTCGGCCACGCGCCACGTGGCGCTGCTCAATGACACCAAGTTCCTGGGCAACGAGCCCGACCCCGCGCTCGGCGGCGAGCCGCCGGTGTCGCAGCGCGAGTTGATCCTGAACCGCCAGCGCGACGTGGTTTCGGCCGTGACGCGCTTCCTGCGCCGCGCCTACCCCGAGCGCCTGAACCCCGTGAACCAGACCGCCGTGAGCATGATGCTGTTCGGCATGATCAACTGGACCTTCACCTGGCTGCGCCCCGGCGGCCCCATGAGCTACGCCGCGTTTGCCGACGAAGTGATTGCCATGGTCGAACACGGCCTGGGCGAAAAACCCTGAATTTAATTTACCAATACGTAATTCATTACGATTAGGTAAAATTCTCGTCATCCCCAATTTGACCCCCATCAGGAGACTTCCGCCATGTCCAAAGCATTTGCATCCCAGGCCGATCTGGAAGACAAGAAAATCACCTTCGAGCAGCTGAGCCCCCACTGCTGGGCCTACACCGCCGAGGGTGACCCCAACTCCGGCGTCATCATTGGCGACAAGTTCATCATGGTCAGCGACGCCACCGCCACCCCGGCCATGGCGCGCGACCTGATCAAGCAGATCCGCACGGTCAGCGACAAGCCCATCAAGTACGTGCTGCTGACCCACTACCACGCCGTGCGTGTGCTGGGCGCCAGCGCCTATGCGGCCGAGGGCGCCACCGAAGTCATCGCCAGCCAGGGCACCTACGAGCTGATCGTGGAGCGCGGCGCGCAGGACATGCAAAGCGAGATGGAGCGTTTCCCGCGTCTGTTCCGTGGCGCCGACGGCGTGCCCGGCCTGACCTGGCCCACCATGGTGATCGGCGGCGGCGACGCCACCAAGGGTGAAGTGCCCGGCAAGCTGGTGATTGACCTGGGCGGCGTCAAGGTGCAGATCTGGAGCCCCGGCTACGGCCACACGCGCGGCGACACCATCGCCTGGGTGGAAGAGGAAAAAGTGCTGTTCAGCGGCGACCTCGTCGAATACGAAGCGGGCGTCTACACCGGCGACGCGCAACTGGCTGAATGGCCCGCCACGCTCGAAGCCCTGCGCGCGCTGGGTGCCGAAGCCATCGTGCCGGGCCGCGGCGAAGCCATGAAGGGCAGCGCCAGTGTCAACAAGGCGCTGGACTACACCAAGCGCTGGGTCGAAACCCTGTTCGCCGCCGGCAAGGAAGCCGCCGCGCAGGGCATGGACCTGAAAGCCGCCATGGCGCACACGCGCAAGAGCATGGACCCGATCTTCGGCCATGTGTTCATCTACGAACACTGCCTGCCGTTCGACGTGAGCCGCGCCTACGACGAGGCCAGCGGCATCAAGAACCCGCGCATCTGGACGGCCGAGCGCGACATGGAAATGTGGAAGGCGCTGCAGGCCTGAACCCCCCGCCCGGGCGGGGCTCCGCCCCGGCTTGTTGAAAATCGCTCACGCAACAACCCGCAAATATTCACGCCAAACTGCCGATCCACCGAATAAGCTTCTGCCTCTAAGACGGATTCACCGTTCAGGAGACAACTCATGGTTTGGCAGCAGATATACAACCCGTTCGGGAATATGGTCATCTCCACCCTTCTGGCCGCTGTGCCAGTGGTGGTGATGCTTGTGGCACTGGGCTTTCTTCACATCAAGGCCCACATTGCCGCCGGCCTGGGTCTGCTGGCGGCCGTGCTGGTCGCCGTGTTCGCGTACGGCATGCCCGTCGGCATGGCCGGTACCGCCGCGATGTACGGCGGCTTCACCGGCCTGCTGCCGATCGGCTGGATCGTGCTGAACATCATCTTCCTGCAGCAGATGTGCGAGCAGAACGGCAGCTTCAAGATCCTGCAGGACTCGCTCTCGGGCATCACCGAAGACCGCCGCCTGCAACTGCTGCTGATCGCCTTCTGCTTCGGCGCTTTCTTTGAAGGCGCGGCGGGCTTCGGCACGCCGGTGGCCGTGACCGCGGGCATCCTGATCGGCTTGGGCTTTTCGCCGCTGGCGGCCTCGGGCCTCTCCCTGATTGCCAACACCGCGCCGGTCGCCTTCGGCGCGCTCGGCACGCCGGTCATCACGCTGGCCAAGGTTCACGGCTACGACCTGATGGAAGTCACCGCGATGATCGGCCGCCAGTTGCCGTTCTTCTCGCTGCTGGTGCCGTTCTGGCTGATCTGGGCCTTCGCGGGGCGCAAGGCCATGATGGAAATCTGGCCCGCGATCCTGGTCACCGGCTTGAGCTTCGCCATCCCGCAGTACCTGGTGTCGAACTTCATCGGCCCCGAGCTGGTGGACATCATCGCCGCGCTCGTCTCCATGGTCTCGCTGATCGCCTTCCTGCGCGTGTGGCAACCCAAGAAGATCTGGACTTCGCCCACGCTCAAGGGCCATGAGAGCGACGGCGGCGAGGCCAAGGCCCCGGCGCCCGTCACGCGCCATTCCAGCGCCGACCTGCTGCGCGCCTGGATGCCCTGGCTGATCCTGACGGTGTTCGTCTTCATCTGGGGCCTGCCGTCGGTCAAGGCCTTCCTGAACGGTCTGTGGGCGCCCAAGTTCGAGATGGCCGGGTTGCACAACCTGGTCGAGAAGATGCCGCCGGTGGTGCCCAAGCCCACCAAGGAAGGCGCGGTTTATGTGCTGGGCCTGCTCTCGGCCACCGGCACCGGCATCCTGCTGTCGGCGATCGTCGGCGCGCTGGTGATGAAGTACAACCCGGTCGAGATCGTGAAAACCTGGCTGCGCACGCTGTGGCTGGTGCGTTATTCGCTGATGACCATCGTGCTGATGCTGGCCCTGGGCACGCTGACGCGCTACTCCGGCACCGACACCACGTTGGGCCTGGCCTTCGCCAACACCGGCGTGTTCTACCCCTTCTTCGGCACCTTGATGGGCTGGATCGGCGTCGCGATGACGGGCTCCGACACCGCTTCGAACGTGCTCTTTGGCGGCATGCAGAAGGTCGCCGCCGAGCAGCTCGGCCTCAGCCCGAATCTGATGGGCGCGGCCAACAGCTCGGGCGGCGTGATGGGCAAGATGATCGACGCGCAGTCCATCGTCGTGGCCTCCACCGCGACGCGCTGGTTCAACCACGAAGGTGACATCCTGCGCTACGTGTTCTTCCACTCGATCGCGCTGGCCTGCCTGGTCGGCCTGTACGTGACGATGCAGGCTTACGTCTGGCCGTTCACGCTGATGGTCGTGCGCTGAGCGCCTGACAACGGGGCGGCCTGCTGTGGCCGCCGGACGAAAAAAAGCGGGCTTCGAGCCCGCTTTTGCTTTCCGTGGGAAGTGGATTACTTCTTCGGCTCAGCCTTCTTTTCGTCGGCCATCTTCTTGCACTCGGCCTTCATCTTGTCGTCCATCTTCTTCTCGTCCATCTTGCAGTCCATCTTCTTGTCGTCCTTCATGGCGCCGCCATGGGAGGCTGCGAAGGCGCCAGCGGACAGCGTGGCGAACGTGGCGGCGATCAGAACGGAAAGTAGCTTGCTCATGGATAGACTCCTCAGGTTGATTTTGAAACGTCAACGTCCAATTTGAACGCCGGCAAAATATACAGCACCCATGAGATTTGGCAATTTGACCGGCCGCGCCCGGGCCCGCTGTTTGCCACTGCTGCTGAGCATGTCGGCGCTGGCGTGGGTGGCGCAGGCCGCGCCGCGAACCCCCACCGCTGACGCCGAGGTGCTGGAGCGGCTGCCCCTACGGGCCGGCGACACCAGCGCGCGCGAACTGGCCACCCTGCGCGCCGGCATGACCAATGCGCCAGCCGACCCCGCGCCCGCGGCGCAACTCGCACAGCGTTATTTCGATCTGGCCATGGCGCGCGGCGACCCGCGCTACGTGGGTTATGCCGAGGCCGTGGTGGCCCGCTTCCCCATCCCATTGCCGGCTTCCTTGCTGTCGGTCCGTGGCATGCTGCGCCAGTACCGCCATGATTTCGACGGCGCGCTGCAAGACTTTGCGGGCACGCTGGCCATCGACCCGGACTTTGCCGCGGCCCATGCGTGGCGCGGCGCCATCTTCCTGGTCCAGGCTGACTATGCCGCGGCACGCCGGGAATGTGAGGCACTCCAGCGCCTGAAGCGCCCTTCGCTGGCCGGCGGCTGCATGGGGCTGGTGCAAGCCTACGGGGGCCAGCTTGCGGCGGGCTACGCAACGCTGCAGCAGGCGCTTCAAAACACCAGCGACCCCGACAACCGCCTGTGGCTGCTGACCCGGCTCGCCGAGGCGGCCGCCTGGCTCGGCCAGCCGGCGCTGGCCGAGCGCCATTACCGCGAGGCCCTGGGTCTAGGCCGCGACGACGGCTACCTGCTTGCCGCCTGGAGCGACTTCCTGCTCGACGCCGGACGCCCTGACGAAGTCATTCGCCAGCTCGCCGGCTGGGAAGCCTCCGACACCCTGCTGTTGCGCCTGGCGCTGGCCGAGACTGCGTTGCAGGCGCCCGGCGCGGCGCGCCACGCGCAGGCCCTGGACGACCGCTTTGCCGCCGCCCGGCTGCGCGGCGACACCACGCACCGCGCGGAAGAGGCGCGCTATCAACTGCATTTGCGCGGCGATGTGGCGCAGGCGTTGCGCCTGGCGACCGACAACTACCGCGTGCAGCGCGAGCCGCGCGACGCCCGCGTCCTGCTCGAAGCCGCCATCGCCGCCCATGACGCGCCAGCCGCCCAGCCGGTGCGCGACTGGCTGCGCGCCAGCGGCTTCGAGGACGCGCGCCTGCAAGGCCTGGGTGCGGCGTCGGCGCAGGCGGCTCAACCCGCGCAAGCGGGGCGCCGCCAAGGCAGCGCCCCGGCGGTGCCGCGATGATGTGGCGCCTCTGCCTCATCGTCATCGCGCTGCTGCTGGCGCCGCTGCCCGCGCTGGCCCACAAGGCCAGCGACAGCTACCTGGTGCTCGACGTCCGCGGCAAGGAGGTCAAGGGCCAGTGGGACATCGCCCTGCGCGACATCGACTTCGCCCTCGGGCTGGACGCCGACGGCAATGGCGACATCACCTGGGGCGAACTGCGCGCGCGCCATGCCGACATCGCCGCCTGGGCGCTGGGCCGGCTGGCCTTGCAGCGCGGCGGCGCCTGCAGCCTGCACGTGGCAAGCCACCAGGTGGACACGCACACCGACGGCGCCTATGCCGTGCTGCACCTGGCCGGCGCCTGCCCCGCCGCCACCGGCGAACTGGCGGCCAGCTACCGCCTGCTGTTCGACCTCGACGCGCTGCACCGCGGCCTGCTGCGCCTGGAACTTGACGGCGCGGCGCAGCAGACCGCCGTGTTCTCGCCCGATCGCGCGGCGCAGCGCTTCGCCGCCGAAGACGCATCGCGCATCGCGCAGTTCGGCCAGTACCTGGTCGAGGGCATCTGGCACATCTGGATCGGCTTCGACCACATCCTGTTCCTGCTGTCGCTGCTGCTGCCCGCGGTGCTGGTGCACGAGGCGCGGCGCTGGCGTGGCGCGGGCCGCTTCCGTGACGCCCTGCGCGAGGTCCTGTGGGTCGTCACCTCGTTCACGGCGGCGCATTCGATCACGTTGTCGCTGGCGGCGCTGGGCATCGTCTCGCTGCCCTCGCGCTTCGTGGAGTCGGCCATCGCTGCCTCGGTGGTGCTGGCCGCCGCGAACAACCTCAAGCCCGTCGTCGAAGGCCGGCGCTGGATGGTGGCCTTCGGCTTCGGCCTGATCCACGGCTTTGGCTTCGCCAGCGTGCTGGCCGAACTGGGCCTGCCGAAAGAAACGCTGGCGCTGTCGCTGCTCGGCTTCAACGCGGGTGTCGAAGTCGGCCAGCTCGCCATCGTCGCGGTGTTCCTGCCCGTGGCCTTCGCCCTGCGCGCCACAGCCTTCTACCGCCGCGTCGTGTTCGTTGGCGGCTCGCTGATCACGCTGGCCGTGGCGGGGGTGTGGCTGGTTGAGCGGGCGTTTGATTTGAAGCTGATCAGCGGGTGAAGGCGCCAGACCGGCGTGAGGCGCACGGCCATGAATGGCGCCGCTCACACGGCGTGTGGAGACGCCGCGTGGCTACGCCGATCAAGCCACCCCGAGCCACTTGCCGATGGCTTTCACCGGCGCTTCGTCGAACGGCAGGAAGCCCTGGACGCGCATGGCTTCGATGCGCGACTTGCCGTCGCGCGCCTGTTCCAGGCCCGTGAAGTAGTCGGTGACTTTTTCCAGTGTGCCGGCGGGTGCCTTGGCGCTCACCAGCAAGTGCTTGATGGGCACGGGCTTGCTCGTGGCAATGACGCTGCCGCCCTTTTCTTTCCAGTCCTTCAGCACCGCATTCGAAGCGGTCGCACCCGCCGTCACCAGGCCGTGTTCCACCATGAAGGGCACGGCATCCTGGAAGCGCACGTAGGACACCTGCACGTCGGATTCCAGGCCCGCATCGCGCAGGGTGGCTTTGAGAATGACTGAGGTGATGGAGTCCTCGTCGGGGGCGCCGATTTTCTTGCCTTTGAGGTCGGCCAGCGACTTCGCCGTGGCGCCCTTGGCCACGAAAATCGACGTCCGGTACTCGGTAAAGCCCTTGGTCAGCGCCGCCAGCCGGTAACCGTTGCTCACCATGGCCCGGATGGCGTGGTGGGCCGGGTGGACGTAGGCGATGGCGTAGCGTTGATCCGCCAGGCCTTTGACCAGCTCGTCGTAGCGGGCCACCGGCACGACCTTGACCGGGGCCTTGAGCAGCCTGGACAAATCGTCGGTGATGGGCTGGAAACGCTCCTGGATTTCCAGCGGATTATTGCGGTAGGTCACGCCTTCGTTGACGGCGAACAGCAGGGGGTCGGCCGCTTTGGCGGTCAGGCCGATCAGGCCCGCGGCGCTCACTGTGGCCGAACCGAGGATTTGACGACGGTTGAAAAGCGTCATGGTGATTTGTCTCCAAACTAGAAAGGTGGGATGGTCCGCAATCACTTTTCAGTGTTGCAAACTTGTACTTTCGTAGTATGTTAAGGCAAATCGGTGGTTGAGGTTGGTATGCCAACAGACTCACGAGCTTTTTACTGTGGATTCCATAACGCTGCGTGTCACCACGGGCGGCGATTCGCCGATGTGGAAGGCGAGCTTGCGTTCGCGCAGGGCGGCGTCGGCGGCGGTGAGTCGGTCAAAGCGGCGCAGGTGGTCGGTCCAGGAGTCGTCCACGATCTGTTCCACGAAGCGGCCGGGCTCGCCGAGGTCGCGCAGCAGTTCCCATGACAGTGCGCCGTGGCTCAGGCGGCTGCGGCGGCTTTCCTGCATCAGGGCACGGAAGGCGTCGGCACGGGCGGGGTCGATGCGGTATTCGATGGTGACCAGCACATGGCCGGTGGCGGGCGGTTCGTTGGCCACGGGCGCCTGGAGCGGACGCGAGGGCGTCAGGTCTTCCTCGATGCCGTGATGGGGCATGGCGCGGTTGGTGGCCCACATGGTCAGTACGCCGGTGGTTGCGGCGATGCACAGGCTGATCTGCACGCTGCCGAGCGTGGCCACCTGGCCCCACAGTGCGGCGCCCAGCGCGCTGGCACCCATGATGGCCATCTGGTACATCGACATGCCGCGCGCCCGCACCCAGTCGGGCAGGCCCATCTGGGCCGAAACGCTGAGCGTGTTGGCGGTGGTGATCCAGGCCATGCCGGCGGCAAACATGGCGGGCACCGCCACCCAGGCGTCGGGAGAGAAAGCCACCACCGCCATGGCGGCGGACTGCAGCGCCGAGCCGCGCATCACCAGCGCATCGCGCGCGAACTTCTGGCGCAGCCGCGGCAGGAACATCGTGGCCACGATGGCGCCCGAGCCCATGGAGGCGAGCAGCAGCGTGAATGTGCCAGCGCCACCGCCGTGCAGGCCGCGCGCCACCAGCGGCAGCAGCGCCACCAGCGCCGTGGAATGCAGGAAAAACAGCGAAATGCGCGCCAGCACGCCTTGCAGGTGGCTCGATTGCGCCACGAATTGCAGGCCCACGCGCATGGCGCTGGTGAGGCGCTCGCGTCCCAGCGGGTGGGGTTTGTGCACGCGTTTCCAGCGCAGGATGATGAAGGCCGCGCCGACCGACAGCGTGGCGTTGAGCAGGAACACATAGGCGCTGCCGGCGCTGGCGATCAGCGCACCGGCCACCAGCGGGCCGAGGATGCGCGACGCGTTCATCGACACGCCATTGAGTCCAAGCGCGGCGGGCAGCTGGGCGCGCGGCACCAGCTCGGGCACGATGGCCGAGAACACCGGCCAGCGCATGGCCAGGCCAATGCCGTTGGCAAAAGTCAGCGCCAGCAGCAGCGGCGGGTTCAGCGTGCCGAAAAAGATGATCCCGCTCAGCAGCAGCGCCACCACGGCCACCCAGATCTGCGTGACGAGAAAGTAGCGCCTGCGGTCCAGGATGTCCGCCAGCGCGCCGCTGGGCAGGCCCAGCAGGAACACCGGCAGCGTGGAGGCGGTCTGCACCAGCGCCACCCAGATGGGGGTGGAGGTCAGCGAGGTCATCATCCACGCCGCCGCCACGTCGTTCATCCACATGCTGACGTTGGCCAGCAGCCAGGTGATCCAGAGCATGCGGAAGACCGGCAGGCTGAACGGGGCCAGCGGCGAGAGGTCAGCCGAATGCGGGGGCGCGCGGTGGGGTGTTTTGGGGTGCGATTCAGGCATTCTGGGGCGAGGGGCGGCAGGAGCGGGCCAGGGTTGACGGCGCATTCCTGAAGTTGAGCATCATAGGGTGCCCCGGCGATCGGTGCACGCGGTTACCGGCTGGCGGCCAGCGCGCGAAAGTCCTCTTCGTACTTCCGGAGCGTTTCAACGGCCCGGGCGCGCTGGATGGCGGTGGTGCTGTTGTGCAGGCGCGAAAAAATGGCGCAGTCTTCGCGGACGGTGGTGGCGCTGTAGGCGCGGAACGCGGCGTCGGGCGACGTGGCCAGTCGCTCCAGCAGGGCGTGATGGGTGTCGCGGGCGGCACCCGGCGGCAGGGTGCCGGCG
>JAHFQI010000019.1:0-14464 GCA_023259355.1 Comamonadaceae bacterium | reverse complement strand
CCTTCAACAACCCCTTGTCGCAACAACCGCCCGTGGACGTGGTCATCATGGCCGCCGGCAAGGGCACCCGGATGAAAAGCCGCCTGCCCAAAGTGTTGCACCGTTTGGCCGGGCGTGCGCTGCTGCACCACGTGATCGACACCGCCGCCGGCTTGAACGCCCGCTCCTGCGTCGTGATCACCGGCCATGGCGCCGCGGAGGTTGAAAGCAAAATCGGCCAATTGGCGGGCGACTACCCCGGTTTTGCCATGCAATGCGTGCGCCAGGAGCCGCAACTGGGCACCGGCCATGCCGTCCAGCAGGCCGCGCCCGCGCTGGCCGACGATGGTGTGGTGGTGGTGCTGTCGGGCGACGTGCCGCTGATCGGCGCCGACACGCTGCGCGCGCTGATTGCCGCGTGCGACGGCCAGCACCTGGCGCTGCTGACGATCGATTTTGCCGACCCCACGGGCTACGGGCGCATCGTGCGCGCGGGTGACAACGCGCCCGTTCTGGCCATCGTCGAGCACAAGGACGCCACCGACGCCCAGCGCCAGATTCGCGAGGTTTACAGCGGCATCATGGCCGTGCCGGCGCGGCGGCTCAAGGCCTGGCTGGCCCGGCTGGACAACCGCAACGCCCAAGGCGAGTACTACCTGACCGACGTGGTGAAGTTCGCCGTGGCCGACGGCGTGACGGTGGCGGCGCACCGCATCGACGACGCGCTGCAGGTGGCCGGCATCAACAGCCCGGCGCAACTGGCCGAGCTGGAGCGCGCACACCAGCTGCGCCAGGCCAATACGCTCATGGCGCAGGGCGTGCGCCTGGCGGACCCGGCGCGGCTGGACGTGCGCGGCGAGCTGCGCTGCGGGCAGGATGTGGACATCGACGTCAACTGCATTTTTGAAGGCCGCGTGCAGCTGGGTGACGACGTGCGAGTGGGCGCTAACTGCGTGATCGCCAACGCGACGATTGCCGATGGCGCGGTGATCCACCCCTTCACCCACATCGACGGCGAAAAACTGGGCGTGGCCGTGGGCGAGGGCGCGCTGATCGGCCCGTTCGCGCGCCTGCGTCCCGGCGCGCAACTCGGGGCCGGTGTGCACATCGGCAACTTCGTCGAAGTGAAAAATTCCACGCTGGCCGCCGGCGCCAAGGCCAATCACCTGGCCTACCTGGGCGACGCGACGGTGGGCGAACGCGTCAACTACGGCGCCGGCAGCATCACCGCGAACTACGACGGCGCCAACAAGCACCGCACCGTGATCGAGGCCGACGTGCACATCGGCAGCAACTGCGTGCTGATTGCCCCGGTGACCATCGGCGCGGGCGGCACCGTGGGCGGCGGCTCCACCATCACCAAGAGCACGCCGCCCGGCGCCCTGAGCGTCGCGCGCGGCAAGCAGGTGAGCATTGCGAACTGGTCGCGGCCGGCGAAGAAAGAGCGCGCATGACCGGGGCGCTTCGGCTGGCGGGCCTGGGCCTTGCCTTGCCGGCGATGCTGCTGGCGGGCTGTGCCTCGATCACGGGCTCCAGCACCCAGCCGGTCAGCGTGACGACGGTCTGCGAAGGGCGCATCGTCAGCGACATCGAATGCACGCTGGTCAACGACAAGGGCCGCTGGTGGCTCAAGACCACGAGCTCGGTGTTGATCCAGAAGTCGTACGGCGACCTGGCCGTCACTTGCCGCGCCGGCCCTTCGGTCGGCACGGCCGGCTTCGTCTCGAAGAGCAATGGCGGCGCTTGGGCCAACCTCCTGGTCGGCGGCGTGATTGGCTATGCCGTGGACAGCAACAGCGGCGCGGGTTTCGACTACCCGACGGAGGTGGCTGTCGTTATGAGTCCCCCCTGTCCACCTGATGAAACAAGCAAGGAGAAGCCATGAAACCGATGCGTTTGGTCTGTGCCGTTGCGGCGCTGGCCGCTGTTCTGGAACTGTCCGGTTGCGCCACGCCGGCCACGTCACAGGCCATGACCGTCAAGCCTGGGACGACGGCCGCGGTGAACCCGAAATTCAAGGGCGCGCTGAAGGTGGGCGAGGTCACCGGCGGCAAGGACACCAACCCCCTGTGGACGTCTCAGGTCGACAATGCCGGGTTCAAGAAGGCCCTGCAGGACAGCCTGGCCATCAGCGGCTACCTGGCACCCGACGCCGGTGCCGCCCGCTACGAAGTCTCCGCCAACCTGGTGTCGTTCGAGCAGCCGTTGTTCGGCCTGACGCTCGACGTGGCATCGAGCACCAGCTACCGGCTGTTGGGTAATGGCATCGACCGCACCTTCCCCGTAACGGCGACCGGAACAGCCTCGACCTCCGACGCCTGGGTTGCCATCGAACGCCTGCGGATCGCCAACGAACGATCGATCCTGGAGAACATCAAGGCCTTCATCAACGAACTGGCGCGGCTGCCGGATTGATCGCTAAGGGCGCTTGCTCCCCGGAATCGCCAGTCGGGGTTCGAATTTGGCGCGCTTCACGCTGAAGAAGGCCTTGACGTTGCGCACGTTGGCGTCGGCGGTGAACAGCCGCTGCGCCAGCGCCTGGTAGGCGGGCATGTCGGGCGCGTGGACGATCAGAATGAAGTCCGGCCCCGGCGACACGCGGTAGCACTGCTGCACGACTTCGTCCGCGGCGACGCGCTGCTCAAATGCGTCGAGGTGCTCCACGCCTTGGCGGTCGAGCGAGATTTCCACCACGGCGGTCAGGCCGTGACCGAGCACGGGCGCGAGGCGGTCGGGGTTCAGGATCGCAATTTCACGCTCGATCAGTCCGCTGTCGCGCAGCCGCTTGACGCGCCGCAAGCAGGTGGGCGGCGACACGTGCACCTGCGCCGCCAATGCCTGGTTGCTGATGGCGGCATCGCGCTGCAGTGTGTCGAGCAGACTCAGGTCGATGTCGTCGATATCAATTTGTTCCATTTAATTTTGATATTTGAAATAAATCGTCAATTCTTTTGATTGAAGAAATTTAATTCCAAATCTATTCACAAATCAATCACAAATTTAATTATGTCAGCCGTAAAGTCCTGAGCGACTTACAAAGGAACTTGTCATGTGCGGCATCGTCGGCGCGGTTTCCACCCGCAATATCGTTCCCATCCTCGTTCAGGGCCTGCAGCGGCTGGAGTACCGCGGGTACGACTCCTGCGGTGTCGCCGTGCATGCCGCCAGCCTCGGGGCGGCCGATGGGAGCGGGCTGCGGCGCGCGCGCAGCACCTCGCGTGTGGCGGAGCTGATGGCCCAGGTCGGCGCCGAAAAGCTCGAAGGTGGCACCGGCATCGCCCACACGCGCTGGGCGACCCATGGCGCGCCGGCGGTCCACAACGCGCACCCGCACTTCAGCCACGGCACGGGCGGGGCGGCGGAGTCCCGGTCAGGCCGCGTCGCTTTGGTCCACAACGGCATCATCGAAAACCACGACGAGCTGCGCGCGGCGCTGCAGGCGCGCGGCTACGCGTTTGCCAGCCAGACCGACACCGAGGTGATTGCCCACCTGGTGGACAGCCTCTACGGCGGCGATCTGTTCGAGGCGGTGCAACTGGCGGTGAAGCAGCTGCAGGGCGCCTACGCCATCGCCGTGTTCCACAAGGACGAGCCGCACCGCGTGATCGGCGCGCGCGCGGGCTCGCCGCTGATCCTGGGCGTGGGCCGTGAGCACGGCGAGAACTTCCTGGCCAGCGACGCGATGGCGCTGGCCGGCGTGACCGACCAGATCGTCTACCTGGAAGAGGGCGACATGGTCGATCTGCAACTGGGCAAGTACTGGATCATCGACAAGGCCGGCAAGCCGGTGGCGCGGCCGGTGAAGACGGTGCAGGCGCACAGCGGCGCGGCCGAACTGGGGCCGTACCGCCACTACATGCAGAAGGAAATCTTCGAGCAGCCGCGCGCCATCGCCGACACGCTCGAAGGCATCCAGGGCATCGTGCCGGAGCTGTTCGATGGCGTCGGCGAGGCCGGAGCAGGCGCCAGCGCCTGGCGCGTGTTCAAGGAGATCGACAACGTGCTGATCCTGGCCTGCGGCACCAGCTACTACAGCGGCTGCGCGGCGAAATACTGGCTGGAGTCCATCGCCAAGATCCCGACCCAGGTGGAAGTGGCCAGCGAATACCGCTACCGCGAATCCGTGCCCAACCCGAAGACGCTGGTGGTCACCATCACCCAGAGCGGTGAAACCGCCGACACGCTGGCCGCCCTGCGCCACGCCCAGTCGCTGGGCATGAGGCACACGCTGACGATCTGCAACGTGGCCACCAGCGCCATGGTGCGCGAGTGCAGCCTGGCCTACATCACGCGCGCCGGCGTGGAGATCGGCGTGGCTTCGACCAAGGCGTTCACGACGCAGCTGGCGGGCTTGTTCCTGCTGACACTGGCGCTGGCGCAGGCCCGGGGGCTGCTCAGCGACGAGGCCGAAGCCGAACACCTGAAAGCCATGCGCCACCTGCCCGTGGCGCTGTCGGCCGTGCTGGCGCTGGAGCCGCAGGTGATCAGCTGGGCGGAAGACTTCGCGAAGATGGAAAACGCGCTGTTCCTCGGCCGCGGCCTGCACTACCCGATCGCGCTGGAAGGCGCGCTCAAGCTCAAGGAAATCACCTACATCCACGCCGAGGCCTACCCGGCCGGCGAGCTCAAGCACGGCCCGCTGGCGCTCGTCACCAGCGCCATGCCGGTGGTGACCGTGGCGCCGAATGACGCACTGCTGGAAAAGCTCAAGAGCAACATGCAGGAAGTGCGCGCGCGCGGCGGCGTGCTCTACGTGCTGGCTGACGCCGATACCCGCATCGAAAGCAGTGAAGGCATCCACGTCATCCGCATGCCCGAGCACTACGGCCCCCTGAGCCCGCTGCTGCACGTGGTACCGCTGCAGCTGCTGGCCTACCACACGGCCTGCGCGCGGGGGACGGATGTGGACAAGCCGCGGAACCTGGCAAAGAGCGTGACGGTGGAGTGAAGGCCCTGAAGGCGGAGGGTTTTTGTTCTAAGCAATTAAAGTCGTAAACGCCCTCAAAAGGGAGCCGTTTAGCTTGGTCCGTCACTCCATCGACGCGAACGACGGGCACCAGCTGGCTGGTGCCTTCACTGGTCGCCAAAAGTGCAAATACGCGGAGTGCCAAGCGGACTATTCTTTGATTGCTTGAAGAGTGACTTGCCCAAAGTTCAGGTGATGCATGAACTCCCGCAGCATCAGCATGGCGGCGAAGAAACGTGCATCCGTCGGCAGGGTTTCCTGGCTTGCGGGGCGGCCTTGGCTGACCGACACCAATCGATTGAACAGCGCCTCCACCTCATCCAGTGTGAACACGGTCTGCGCGACGCCGCCGACCTCCAGGCTGCGGGCAATCAGGGACGCGCCGACGCCTTGCAGAATGAGTCCGGTTCCGGGTCCAAACTGGGCCGCAAGGGGCATCACCGCCTCTTCCGCTAGCTCAATGGCAAGTTCAACTTCGATGGGCCGCGGCGGTTCATGCCTGAGGCTTTGCCGCACCAGCGAATCCACGCCCAGCGGGAATTCCGCGCGCAACAGCGTTTGCGCACCTGCCACACGTTGCACCAGGCTGGTCTCGCCGTGCATGTCCAGCACGGTGGCATCGGCAGTCGCTGTTTGTGTGAATGGGTTCCCGGATTCCATGGTGCCCGCCCTGGCGCATGCCGACCTGCGGGTCGGCAGAGGCGCTGTTGATGAAGTCGTGCCGGTTATTTGGCCAGGCCAAGTTGCTTCATGAAATCCTGGTTGTCCCAGAACAGCCATTCGTGATCCATGGTCTTGCCTTGCCAGTGACCGATGGTAGCCATTCCGATGGCAAAGCGTTTGCCATTCGGGGGAATGGTCTTGCCGTCACCAAGGGGCATGGGCTGGGTGAATGTGCCCGTCATCACGCCAGTGACCGAGGTCCAGGAGCCGGAACCAAAGCGGATCGGGTGCTCCTTGATCTTGATATCCGGTGCGAAGACAAACAAGGCCTTCAGGTCGTCGATGTGACGGTCAATGCCCCTGGTTTCATGGCCGTCAGGCCAGGTCACGACGATGTCGGCCGAGTGGCTCTCGTGCAGGCGTTCCCACTTCTGGTTGCTGAACACGTCAAAGTCCAATGTGTCAAACACGCGCAGATTGCGCTCCACCTTGGGTGCCTGCTTCTCATGCTTTGGCGCAGGCGTGGTGGGATTTACGGCAGGGGTTTGCGCGCTGACCAGGCCGAAGGCGGTTGCGGCCAGCGCCGCGATTGCAGCGTTGCGAAAGATGCGGTTCATGGCGAGTTCCTTGGCGTTGTGTGAGAAGCGTGGAGACGAATCCAAGCTCACTTAGAAACCCTGCCATGCCGGCGCGATGGCCGTGCCGCGTCCTGCGCCGTAGGCGAAGTAGATGTTCAAACCGGCCACTGGCTCCAGGTAGCGTGCATTCTTCAGACCACCCGCATCCGCCGCAGCAAAGCCCAGGCTCTCGGCCAGCGCTTTCACGGTGGCTTTGGCGGCGGCGTCGTCACCGGCAACGAACACCGTGACCTGGCTGCCGTCGGCCAGAGTGGGGCCCTGACCCAGAACCTGTGCGAGCACGGTGTTGAAGGCCTTGACCAGGGTTGCACCAGGAACCGATTTGGCGATCTCTTCAGCGGCCGAAGTGCTGTGACCCAGGGTCAGCCCCATGTAGTCGGCCGTCAGCGGGTTGGTGATGTCCACCACCACTTTGCCTTGCAGGTTGCCGACGGACTGCAGCGCAGGCACCGAATCGCCGTAACCCGTGGCCAGAATCACCACGTCCTGACCTTCGGCAGCTCCGGCGGCGGGGACGGCCTTGACGTTGGCGTACTGAGAAGCCACGGAAGCCGCTTTGGCGACGTCGCGGGCGGTAACGCTCACGGTGTGGCCTGCGGCAGAGAGTTGTTTGACAAATCCGGAACCCATGTTGCCGGCACCAATAACGAGAACTTTCATTGAGATGACTCCTGTGATGAAGGGGTGGTTGAAACGCTGGCTTATCGGGGGAAACCGCCGGGCCGGATCAACCGGGGACCAGGCAGCAACTTCGATATGGCGTATTCTGTTTGTTGTCTATAAGAAGATAAATAACGTACATTTAAATGTATATTTGCTAAATTAGCAGCAATAAAAAAAGGCCATTTGCCGTGGATCGACTTCAATCAATGAAGGTGTTCGCCAAGGTGGTGGAGACCGGCAGCTTCGCCGCCGCCGCCGAATCACTCGGGTTGGCCAGCTCGGTCGTCACGCGCTACGTGGCGGACCTGGAGCGTCACCTGGGGTCACGGCTGCTCAACCGCACCACCCGGCGCCAGAGCCTGACCGAGATGGGCGCGGCTTACGTGGAACGTTGTCAGCAGATCCTGGCCGATGTGGAGGAGGCCGATCAAGCGGCCGGCCAGGCGACCCGCACCCTGCGCGGCCCGTTGCGGATCAATGCGCCGGTCTCGTTCGGCTTCCGGCACCTGGCACCCGTGGCGTCGGCGTTCATGCTGCGCAATCCGGACGTGATGCTGGACATCTCGCTGATTGATCGCGTCGTTGACCTGGTCGAGGAAGGCTTCGACCTGGCGATCCGCATTGCCCACATTCAAAGCTCGTCGCTGATCGCGCGCAAGCTCGCGCCAGCGCGGATGGTGCTCTGCGCGTCACCCGCCTACCTGAAACAACACGGCGCACCCACGACGCCCGATGAGCTGGTGAAGCATCGGTGCCTGCAATACAGCTACTGGTCAACCCGCGACGAGTGGCGTTTCATCGCCCCCGGCAAACGGGAGGTCGGCGTGCGGATCAAGAGCGCCATGTATTCGAACAGCGGCGAGACGCTTCGGGTTGCCGCACTCGACGGCGCCGGAATCATCCTGCAGCCCTCCTTCATCGTGGGGCCCGATCTGCTGGCAGGCACCCTGGTGCCGCTCCTGCCGGGCTTCGAAGTCCCGGCGCTGGGGATCTACGCGGTTTATCCGAGCCGGCGCTATGTGTCGGCGAAGCTGCGTGCTTTCCTGGACTTTGCCGCGCAGAGCTTCACGGAGCAGCCGGCCTGGGATGCGTGGATGAATTAGCGGCCGTTGCGAACGGCGGGCCGCAGCAGCGCCACGAACTCCTGCGCCGCTGCGCTGCGCGAGGCACCTTTGCGCCAGAGCACGCCGGCCCGCCGAACCGGCTGCGGCGACACCAGGGTGATGCTGTGCAGGTCCCCGGCCTGCTCTGCGGCGCGCTCCGGCACGATGCTGGCCAGCACGCCGGACCGGCATGCGGCCAGCAGTGATTCCACGGACTCCATCTCCACCCGGATCGAAGGTGTTGCGCCGGCTTCGCGAAAGGCGTCGTCGATCAGCCGACGTGTCGCGAACGAACGCGTGAGCAGCGCCAGTGGCACATCGGCCAGCGTCTTCATGGCGAGTGTCTTGCGCCGCGCCAGCGGGTGACCCGGGCCGACCACCAGCAACATGCGTTCTTCGAACAGCGGTTCGGTCTCGATCTCCTCGCGCTCGGTCGGATGGAACGCGATGCCCACGTCGAGTTGTCCGGCCAACAGCAGCTCCTCGATGGGATCGGCGCGCAGGTCGCGAACCACCACGTGCATCTTGGGATAAGCCGCGCTGAAAGCCGCGACGGTCGCCGGGACCAGGGTGTTGAGGAAAGTCGGGATCACGCCCACCGTGAGCGTGCCCGATTGCAGGCTTGCCATTTCGGTCAGGGCCATGCGGCCAACCTCGATCTCCTGCAATGCACGCCCGGCATACACCCTGAACGCGACGCCGGCCTGTGAGAGCTTGAGGCCGCGACCCAGCCGATCGAACAGCTTGACGCCGAGTTCGTCTTCCAGCTGGCGCAGGCCGTGCGACAGCGTGGACGGGGTGACGAACAGGTTCTGGGCCGACTGCGTCAGGTGCTCGGTTTGCGCGATGTCCAGGAAGTAGCGAAGCTGGCGGATTTCCATGAGGTTGCATCTAATCATTCGATAAAACCGAATGATAAATAGAAAATCATTCATTGGATTAATTCCTCAGGCTTGCCTATCCTTCGCCCTGTTTGAGATGAATGCCGCCTCGAACGCTATTCCAAACCCCCTGGATGGAGACCTTCATGACCCAGCGTTTTAGTTGCCACAGCCGGCTGTCAAGCGTCGTTGCCACCGCCGTGGACATCCAGGGATGACCCGGATGCAAAACCGCCACATCGTCGAGCGCATTGAAACGCGAATTCTGGACATCCCCACAATCCGCGCGCACAAACTGTCCTTCGGCGCCATTCGCCAGCAAAGCCCGGTCATCGTGCAGCTGTGGCTGGCGGGTGGTGCCTGCGGCTTCGGCGAGGCCGCCACCATCGGCGGCCCGTCGTGGAACGAGGAATCACCGGAGAGCATCCGGCACGCGATCGACACCTACTTGGCACCGGCCGTGATCGGCGAGGACGCCGGCCGATTTGAAGCCTTGCTGGCGCGCATGGACGCGGCCTGCAAGGGCAACCTGTTTGCCAAGAGCGCCGTGGAAATGGCGTTGATCGATGCGGTGGCGCGCACGCAGGCGCTGCCGGCCTGGCAGTTGCTGGGCGGCAAGCGGCATCAAAGCCTGCCCCTGGCCTGGACCCTGGCCAGTGGCGACGTGGCGGTCGATGTGGAGGAAGCGCAGCGCATGCTGGCCGAGCGGCGCCATCGCATCTTCAAGATCAAGATCGGCGCGCGCGAGCCCGCCGCCGACGTGGCCCATGTGTCGCAGATCGCGCGGGCGCTGGCCGGCCAGGCCAGCCTGACGGTGGACGTCAACCAGGCCTGGGACGGCAACACCGCGCGCCGCTACCTGCCGCAACTGGTGGAGAGCGGCGTCAGCCTGATCGAGCAGCCTGTGGCGCGCTGGAATGTGGAGGCGCTCAAGAGCCTGACGGCGACGCTGGCCCCCGCCCTTATCATGGCCGACGAGACGGTCTGCACGCCGCAGGACGCGATGCTGCTGGCGCGCCAGAACGCCTGCCATGTGTTTTCGCTGAAGGTGGCCAAACACGGCGGCCTGCTGCGCACCCGCAAGGTGGCGGCCATCGCCGAAGCCGCCGACATCGACTGGTATGGCGGCACCATGCTGGAAACTTCGCTGGGCAGCGCGGCGTCGGCACACGTGTTTTCCACGCTGGGTGTCAGCCACCATGGTTGCGAGCTGTTCGGCCCGCAGTTGCTGGTGGACGACATTGTCGAGGCCCGCATGCCGATCAAGGACTGCGAGCTGCAATTGCCCGATGGTCCCGGATTCGGCGTCGAGGTCAGCCTGTCGCAACTGCAACGCTTTGACCGCAGCCGCCAGGGGCTCACGCCGGTCCATGTTGATTTTTGCCAACACACGGTCTCTAAAAAGGAATAAGCCATGCTGTACCTGGTTCGGATGGACGTGAAGATTCCGCACGATCTGCCTGCCGCGCAGGTGGACGAAATCAAGGCCCGTGAGAAAGCCTATTCACAGGCGCTGCAACACGACGGGCGCTGGCCGCATCTGTGGCGCGTGGTCGGTGAATACGCCAACTACAGCGTGTTCAACGTGGCTTCGAATGACGAATTGCACCAGTTGTTGTCCCAACTCCCCTTGTTTCCCTACATGCAAATTCAGGTCACGCCGCTGGCCCAGCATCCTTCTGCCATTTCTTGAATCTGAGAGCTCTCCATGCAACGTTTCGCGCCTCTGAAAATCCTCGCAGCCCTGCTGTTCGGCACCGCCATGAGCTTGTCCGCGCATGCCGCTTATCCCGACAAGCCGATCCGCTGGATCGTGCCGTTTCCACCCGGTGGTGCCATGGACAGCATTGCGCGCACGCTGGGCGAGCAGTTGGCGCGCAAGTTCGGCCAGCCCGTGGTGGTGGAAAACAAGGCCGGCGCCGGCGGCAATGTGGGGGTGGACTTTGTCGCCAAGGCACCCGCGGACGGCTACACCATGGTCATCACGTCCATCGGCATGGTGACCAACCGTCACCTCTACCCCAAGCTGAATTACGACCCGATGAAGGACTTCGCGCCGGTGTCGCAGCTGGCCGTGGTGCCCAATATGCTGGTCGTCAATCCGACCAAGGTGAAAGCCCGGACCGTGGGCGACCTTGTCACCGAGGCGAAGTCCAAGCCCGGCAAGATGACCTATGCCTCGGCCGGCAATGGCACGTCGATCCACCTCGCCGGCGAGTTGTTCACGGCCATGACCGGCACCGACATCCTGCACGTCCCCTATCGCGGCAGCGGCCCCGCGGTGAGCGATCTGCTGGGCGGGCAGGTGGACATGATGTTTGACAGCGTCGCCTCGGCGCGGCCCCATGTGCAGGCCGGCAAGCTGGTGGCCTTGGCGGTGACGACATCGAAGCGCTCCTCGGCGATGGCGAATGTGCCCACCGTGGCCGAAGCCGGTGTGCCCGGCTATGACCTGTCGCCCTGGTTCGGCGTGTTCATGCCGGCTGCCACGCCGAGAGAGTTGGTGCAAACGATGAACGCGGCATTGATCGAGGCAATGAGCCGTACCGAGGTCAAGGCGCGCTTTTTTGTCCTTGGTGCCGAACCCATCGGCAACAGCCCCGACGCTTTCGCTGCCGTGCTCGCGACCGAGAATGCGAAATGGGAAAAATTGATTCGCACGCGCAACATCCGCGCGGATTGACCGGGCACGACGCGATGCCGGATCTCTTCGCCACCCTGCTGGCCGACGGCCCTGGCCGCCCCGTGGTGCTGAGCCACGCGCTCGGCCTGGACCACACGATGTGGTTGGCCTGGGCCGCCACGCAGGTCGGCCAGCGCCCGGTGCTGGCCTACGATCACCGTGGCCAGGGCCGATCGCCCATGCCAAACGGGCCACTCACCATGCGGACCCTGGTCGATGATGCCGAGCGGCTCGTTGAGCGGTGGCAGCGCGGACCGGTGGTCTGGCTGGGCCTGTCGATGGGCGGCATGGTTGGCCAGGGGCTGGCGATCCGTCGGCCTGATTTGTTGTGCGGCCTGGTGCTGGCGCACACTGCCGCGGTCTATCCGCCGGCAGCCCAATTGGCGTGGGCCCAGCGCATTGCGGCCGTCAACGGCGGCGGCATGGCGGCGGTCGCTGATCTGGTGACGCAGCGTTATCTGAACGATGCGTTCCGGGCTGCTCATCCCGACGCGGCGGCAAGCCTGCGAGGGCAGTTGCTGGACAACGACCCTGCGGGCTATGTCGCCAACTGCCAGGCGGTTGCCGACGTGGACTGGCTGGACGCGCTGCATCGCATTACCTGCCCGACGCTGGTTTTGGCCGGTGCGCTCGACGTCGGTGCGACACCGGCCATGGCCCAGGCCATTCAGCAGCGCATTCCCGGCGCGCGGCTCGAAGTTTTTGAGAACGCGTCGCACCTGAGCCCGCTGGAGCAGCCCGCCGCATTCCAGCGTGCTGTCCACGACTTCCTTCAGACCTTGCCCCCGAAAAACGTACTCGACAGCTGAAGGACACTTTCACCGGCGGTGCACATGCCGAAGGTCGACGGCCTGTAGCTGGGACGTCGATTTGGCTTGGGCCAGACAGAATGTCCGTCGTTGTCGTTGTTCGATGAATGGGTGCTAACCGTCTTGAGCGGCCCGTCACGCTGGCGTCCTGACCCGTTGCTGTTCCGGAGTTGACGAAGTGACTGTCATCGGCAGGGAGGGGCCGGCATTGACGTGGTCCGGCCTGCCGTCGATGCCCGCGCTTCATCAAGCTGGATGCCAGGTCGCCCGGGCCAGCGCAAGCGGCTTGCCGCCGGCCTGGTCTTCGCTCAGGGCACGCGACAACTGCTCTGCCGCCTTCATGAGCGCCGGCGCGTAACCACGAAGCAGC
This sequence comes from Comamonadaceae bacterium, assembly GCA_023259355.1. Classification (GTDB taxonomy): domain Bacteria; phylum Pseudomonadota; class Gammaproteobacteria; order Burkholderiales; family Burkholderiaceae_C; genus JAHFQI01. The sequence goes on along the minus strand of JAHFQI010000019.1, from coordinate 1,709 downwards.
GTTTCGCTCGCCGCTTTTGAGGGAACGCCGATGCACAGGGCGCCCACCACGTTCCAGCGTGCACCGAACACGGGCGCCGCCACGCTGGCGGAACCTTGCTTCGCCTCACCGATCGTGTAGTGAAATCCGCGTTTGCGGATCGTTTCATAGAGCTTGCCCTTTCGCCCTGTGAACGCAAGCAGGACCAGACCTGGAGAGCCTTTTTCGAGCGGCATGGGTTCGCCGATCCGGACCTTCCTGGCGCCTGCGTCTTCTCCGGGAACGTGCAGCAGGCGGATGCGCGACGCCCCATCGTGGACGAAATACGAGATGCTGTGCCCCGTGACGTGCCCCAACGCCTGCATGACCGGCTCTATCGTGTTGTGGATGTCGAAAGCCACTTGATAACGGGCCCCCAGCCACGCGGTGGCGGGGCCGAGGCGCCAGGCGCCGCCCGTCACCGCCGTCAGGTAGCCCTTCGCCGCGAGGGTGCGCGCCAGGCGCAGCGCAGAGGTCTTGGGCAGCTTCGCGCGGCGGCTGAGTTCGGCCAGGCTCAGAGACGGGTCGTCGATGGTGAAAGCGTCCAGCAGCGCCAGTGCGCGGCCCACGGCATTGACGAGTTCGCTGTCTGAATTCGGGGCCATGGCATCTCCATTCGTTCCGCGTGACGGAACGCCATTGTAGGCAGGGCCGGTGGGCGCGTATCTTTCGCCAACCCCGCACAAGGAGCTTTCCATGATCATCGATTGCCACGGTCACTACACCACCTCGCCCGCCGCGCTGAAGGACTACCGCCAGCGCCAGACGGCCCAGCTGTCCCTGCCCGGCGCGCCCGCGCTGGCGCCGGATTTCCACATCAGCGACGACGAAATCCGCGAGAGCCTGGAGAACAACCAGCTGCGCGTGCAGGCGCAGCGCGGCGTCGATCTGACGATCTTCTCGCCGACCGCCGGCGCGATGGCCCACCACGTCGGCAATGAGGCCACGAGCCGGCACTGGACGCAGGCGTGCAACGACCTGATCCACCGTGCGGTGGGCCTGTACCCGGATCGCCTCGTCGGTGTCTGCCAGCTGCCTCAGACGCCCGGCGTGAGCCCGGCCAACTGCATCGCCGAACTGGAGCGCTGCGTGGAAGAGCTCGGCTTCATCGGCTGCAACGTCAACCCGGACCCTTCCGACGGATTCTGGACCGACCCGCCAATGACGCAGCGTCACTGGTATCCGCTGTTCGAAAAGATGGTGGAGCTGGATGTGCCCGCCATGATCCACGTGAGCTGTTCTTGCAACCCGAACTTTCACCACACCGGAGCCCACTACCTGAATGGCGACACCGCGGTCTTCATGCAGTTCCTGCTGTCCGACATCTTCAAGGACTTCCCGACGCTGAAGTTCATCATTCCCCACGGCGGCGGCGCCGTGCCCTACCACTGGGGGCGTTTCCGCGGCCTGGCGCAGCAGCTCAAGCGTCCGCCGCTCGAAGAGATGATGAAGAACGTCTTCTTCGACACCTGCGTGTACCACAAGCCCGGGATCGAACTGCTGCTGGAAGTGGTTCCGACCGACAACGTGCTGTTCGCATCGGAAATCATCGGCGCCGTGAAAGGCATCGACCCGCGCACCGGCTACCACTACGACGACACCAAGCGCTATATCGACGCCGTGGACTGGCTCGATGAGGCTCAGCGTGAGAAGCTGTTCAGCGGCAACGCGCGCCGCGTGTACCCCCGGCT
>JAHFQI010000018.1 GCA_023259355.1 Comamonadaceae bacterium | reverse complement strand
TGAGGGGTGAACCCATCAGGCAATGTCTCGATAACGCGAACTTGCTTGAAAAAGCAGTTCGCGTTATACTTTAGGGCTTCGCTCGATTTGCGCCTTCAAAGGGTGTACTGCGGGCGAAGTTTTATTAACCGTCTTTCATGCACGTGAGTGCAAACGCCGCAGCCAATTGAAGTTGTGGCGGTGGAAGTTTTGGAGAAACAAATGAGTCTGAGCAACTCCCTCGGGTTGCTGGGTCGCAAAGTGGGCATGATGCGTCTGTTCACCGATGATGGGGACGCAGTGCCTGTCACGGTGGTGGATGTGTCCAACAACCGCGTTACCCAGGTCAAAACCCAAGAGAACGATGGCTACGTGGCCCTGCAGGTCACGTTCGGTTCGCGCAAAGCATCGCGCGTGACCAAGCCAGAAGCCGGCCACCTTGCCAAGGCAGGTGTGGAAGCCGGTGAAATCATCCAGGAATTCCGCGTGACCGCAGAAACCGCCGGCAAGTATGCCGCTGGTGCTGCAGTGCCTGTGGCTGATGTCTTTGCTGTGGGCCAGAAGGTCGACGTGCAAGGCACCTCCATCGGTAAGGGCTACGCCGGTACCATCAAGCGCCACAACATGAGCTCGCAGCGCGCGTCGCACGGTAACAGCCGTTCGCACAACGTGCCTGGCTCGATCGGTATGGCACAAGACCCCGGTCGCGTGTTCCCCGGCAAGCGCATGACGGGCCACCTCGGCGACGTCACCAAGACCACGCAAAACCTCGATGTCATCCGCATCGACGAAGCGCGTCAACTGCTCTTGATCAAGGGCGCTATTCCGGGCTCCAAGGGTGGGTTCGTGACGGTGCGTCCCGCCATCAAGGCCAAATCTTCCAAAGGAGCGAACTAATGCAGCTCGAACTCCTGAATGACCAAGGCCAAGGCGCATCCAGGCTGGATGTTCCCGAAACCGTGTTCGGTCGTGAATACAACGAAGATCTGGTTCACCAGATCGTCGTGGCCTACCAGGCCAACGCACGCCAAGGCACTCGCGCCCAGAAGGACCGCGAGCAAGTCCGTCACTCGACCAAGAAGCCTTTCAAGCAAAAGGGTACGGGTAACGCACGTGCAGGTATGACTTCCTCGCCACTGTGGCGCGGGGGCGGTCGGATTTTCCCGAACATGCCTGACGAAAACTTCACGCAGAAGATCAACAAGAAGATGTATCGCGCCGGTATGTCTGCCATCTTGTCGCAGCTGGCCCGCGAAGGCCGTCTGGCTGTGGTTGACTCGCTGAAGCTGGATTCGCCCAAGACCAAGGTCCTGGCCGACAAGTTCAAGGCGATGAACCTGCAATCGGTGATGGTGATCGCCGATGAAGTCGACGAAAACCTGTACCTGGCTTCGCGCAATCTGGTGAACGTGCTCGTCGTCGAGCCCCGTTACGCCGATCCCGTGTCGCTGGTCCGTTTCAAGAAAGTGCTCGTCACCAAGGGCGCAATCGACAAACTCAAGGAGATGTTCGCATGAGCACGCTCAAGTTTGACGAAGGTCGTCTGATGCAAGTGCTGGTCGCTCCCATCGTGTCCGAAAAGGCCACCATGGTTGCCGAGAAGTCCAATGCTGTGACGTTCAAGGTGCTGCAGAACGCAACCAAGCCAGAAATCAAGGCCGCTGTGGAATTGATGTTCAAGGTCGAGGTCAAGGGCGTTTCTGTGGTGAACACCAAAGGCAAGACCAAGCGCTTCGGCAAGACCGTGGGCCGCCGCGACAACGTTCGCAAGGCATACGTCACGCTGCAGCCAGGTCAAGAGCTGAACCTGTCCGGGGAGGCCGCGTAATCATGGCTGTCATCAAGATGAAACCCACTTCGCCCGGCCAACGTGCTGTGGTGAAGGTCACGCGTGACCACCTGTACAAGGGTGAAGCGTACGCCCCCCTGCTGGAGCCTCAGTTCCAGAAGGCCGGTCGTAACAACAACGGTCACATCACGACGCGCCACAAGGGCGGTGGTCACAAGCACCACTACCGTGTGGTCGACTTCAAGCGCAACAAGGACGGCATTGCCGCCAAGGTTGAGCGCATTGAATACGATCCGAACCGTACGGCCCACATCGCTCTGGTGTGCTATGCCGACGGCGAGCGTCGTTACATCATCGCTCCCCGTGGCCTGGAAGCCGGCGCTACGCTGATGAGCGGCTCGGAAGCTCCGATCCGCGCAGGCAACACGCTGCCTATCCGCAACATCCCCGTGGGTTCGACCATCCACTGCATCGAGCTCAAGCCCGGTGCCGGTGCCCAGATCGCCCGCTCGGCAGGTGCTTCGGCAACGCTGCTGGCCCGTGAAGGCATCTACGCCCAGGTGCGTATGCGTTCCGGTGAAGTTCGCAAGATCCACATCGAATGCCGCGCCACCATTGGCGAAGTGGCCAACGAAGAGCACAGCCTGCGCCAACTGGGCAAGGCCGGTGTGAAGCGCTGGATGGGTATTCGTCCTACGGTTCGCGGCGTTGCCATGAACCCGGTGGATCACCCTCACGGTGGTGGCGAAGGCCGCACCGGCGAAGGCCGTCATGCAGTCGATCCTTGGGGCAATCTGACCAAGGGTTATCGCACCCGTAACAACAAGCGCACACAGGTCATGATTGTGTCGCGTCGCAAGAAGTAAGGGGTAACAGATGACTCGCTCTCTTAAAAAGGGTCCATTTGTTGACCATCACTTGCTGGCCAAGGTTGAAAAAGCCGTTGCCACCAAGGATAAGAAACCAGTGAAGACCTGGTCGCGTCGCTCCATGGTTCTGCCCGAGTTCATCGGTCTGACCATCGCCGTGCACAACGGCAAGCAGCACGTACCTGTCTACGTCACCGACCAGATGGTGGGCCACAAGCTGGGCGAATTCGCCCTGACGCGCACCTTCAAGGGTCACCCCGCGGACAAAAAAGTCCAGAAGAAATAAGGAACGACCATGTCTGAAACACGTGCAGTCCTCCGGGGCGTCCGTCTGTCGGTCGACAAAGGCCGTCTGGTCGCTGATCTGATCCGCGGCAAGAAGGTGGACCAGGCCCTGAACATCCTGACGTTCACGCAGAAAAAAGCTGCGGGCATCGTCAAGAAGGTTCTGGAATCGGCGATCGCCAATGCCGAACACAACGATGGCGCCGACATCGACGAACTGAAGGTCAAGACCATCTACGTCGAACAAGGCACCACGCTCAAGCGCTTCACCGCGCGCGCCAAAGGCCGCGGCAACCGCATCAGCAAGCCCACGTGCCATGTGTACGTGACGGTTGGTAACTGAGGCCAAGGAAGACTATGGGACAGAAAATCCATCCTACCGGCTTCCGCCTCGCGGTCAGCCGCAACTGGTCCAGCCGCTGGTACGCCAGCAACCGCGATTTCGCGGGCATGCTGGCCGAAGACATCAAGGTGCGCGAGTACCTGAAGGCCAAGTTGAAGAACGCCGCCGTGTCGCGCATCCTGATCGAGCGTCCTGCCAAGAACGCCCGCATCACCATTTACTCGGCACGTCCGGGCGTGGTGATCGGCAAGAAGGGTGAAGACATCGAGAACCTGAAGAAGGAACTCGCGTCGCGCCTGGGCGTGCCGGTCGCAGTGAACATCGAAGAAGTGCGCAAGCCTGAAATCGATGCCAAGCTGATCGCCGACAGCATCACGCAGCAGCTCGAAAAGCGCATCATGTTCCGTCGCGCCATGAAGCGCGCCATGCAGAACGCCATGCGTCTGGGTGCCCAAGGCATCAAGATCATGTCGTCCGGTCGTCTGAACGGTATCGAAATCGCTCGTTGCGAGTGGTACCGTGAAGGCCGCGTGCCACTTCACACGCTGCGCGCCGATATCGACTACGGCACCTCTGAAGCCAAGACCACCTATGGTGTGATCGGCGTCAAGGTCTGGGTCTACAAGGGTGACACCCTGGGCCGCAACGATCTGCCAGCCGTGGAAACACCACGTCCGGAAGAAGAGCGTCGCCCACGTGGCCCGCGCCGTGATGGCCGCCCAGGTGGCGACCGTCCAGGTGCAGGCCGTGGTCCCCGTCGTCCCATGGGTGCCAACAGCGCCCCAGCGGACGGCAGCGACAAGCCCGTCGGCGCCGGTGGTGCCGATGCAACCGCCGTTAAGCGCGTTCGTAAAGTTGACGCGCCCGCTACAGCAGCGGACGGCAAAGGAGAATAAAGATGCTGCAACCTGCTCGCCGCAAATACCGCAAGGAGCAAAAAGGCCGTAACACCGGCGTCGCAACGCGGGGTGCCTCCGTTGCCTTCGGTGATTTCGGTCTGAAGTGCACCGATCGTGGCCGTCTGACGGCCCGCCAGATCGAAGCTGCACGCCGTGCGATTTCCCGTCACGTCAAGCGTGGCGGCCGTATCTGGATCCGCGTGTTCCCGGACAAGCCAATCTCTACCAAGCCCGCAGAAGTGCGTATGGGTAACGGTAAGGGCAACCCCGAGTACTACGTGGCTGAAATCCAGCCCGGCAAGATCGTTTTTGAAATCGTGGGTGTGCCTGAAGAACTGGCCCGTGAAGCGTTCCGCCTGGCTGCCGCCAAGCTGCCGCTGCGCACCACCTTTGTCAGCCGCCTGATTGGCTCGTAATTCAGGAGAACATGCAATGAAAGCTACTGAACTGCGCCAAAAAGACGTTGCCGGCATCGAAACCGAAATCAAGGCCTTGCAAAAAGCCCATTTCGGTCTGCGCATGCAGAAGGCTACGCAACAGCTGGGTAACACCAACACGCTGCGTACCACCCGTCGCGACATCGCTCGCGCCAAGACCATTCTTGCTGAAAAGCAAGCCGCCAAGTAAGGAGCCATCATGACGGAACCTAAAAAATCCCTCAAGCGCACCTTGATTGGCAAGGTGGTCAGCGACAAGCGTCAAAAGACCGTGACGGTGCTGGTCGAGCGCCGTGTGAAGCACGAGCTCTACGGCAAGATCGTTGCCAAGTCGAGCAAGTACCACGCCCACGACGAAAATGGTGATTTCCATCTCGGCGACGTGATCGAAATCACCGAGAGCCGTCCGCTCTCCAAGACCAAGAACTGGGTTGCGACCCGTCTGGTGCAAAAGGCCGGCCTGCTCTAAGCCCTAACGGCGCAAGCCTGCAAGGACCTTCAAAACGACCCACAATGTGGGTCGTTTTGCTTTGTGGGGTGCACATTGCACCCCGGCGGACTGCCCCAGTTTCTTGGAGATGAAGATGATCAAAGTCGGTGATACCCTGCCTGCCACCACCCTGATGGAATACTCGGAAGTCGAGGGCGAAGGCTGCAGCATTGGCCCCAACCCCGTGCCCGTGGACAAGGCCACTGCCGGCAAGACCATTGCGCTGTTTGCGCTGCCTGGCGCCTTTACGCCCACCTGCTCGGCCAAGCATGTGCCCGGTTATCTGGCGAAGGCGGCCGAGTTCAAGGCGGCTGGCGTGGACGAGATCTGGTGCGTGAGCGTCAACGACGCCTTTGTGATGGGCGCCTGGGCCCGCGACCAGAAGACCGGCGACAAGGTGCGCATGCTGGCCGACGGTGATGCCGCCTTCGCCAAGGCCACGGGCCTGACGCTGGACCTGACGGGCAAGGGCCTGGGACTGCGCAGCAACCGCTATTCGATGCTGGTGCGCGACGGCAAGGTCGTCACGCTCAATATCGAAGCGCCTGGCCAGTTTGCCGTGAGCGACGCCGATACGCTGCTGGCGCAAGCCAAGGGTTGAGAATTGCTATGAAATAAATAGCTATCAGCGCATTGCATATAAGCGCTGGTAGCCTATTTCTTCAAAGAATATCCGCCTTGAGGTAATGGGCCCCGGCAATGGGGTTGTGGTAGTAGGGTGGAATGTCCTCGAAGCCGAGGTCGGCATACAGGGCCCGCGCGGATTCCATGTCGTCCAGCGTGTCGAGCAGCACGCAGGCATAACCTTTTGCCCGGGCTGCATCCAGCGCGGCCTCGGCCAGTTGCCGGCCCAGGCCGAACCCCCGAAACGCCTTGCGCACATACAGGCGTTTCATTTCAGCGGCATTGGGATAGTCTGCCGCGTCCAGCGGACGCAATGCGCAGCAACCGGCAATGGTCCCATCGACCTCGGCCAGCAGCAAATCCCCGCGTGGTGGGGCATATTCACCTGGCAGCTGGGCCAGTTCGGTCTCGAAATCCTGAAAGCACAGGTCGATGCCGAGGCTATCGGCATATTCCCGGAAGATGGCGCGCACCGCATCCAGCTCATGGGGGAGGGACGGGGTCAGCAGGGTGACAGGTAGCTTTTCCACAACGCAGGCTGGCTGATGCAAAGGAACAGTGTAGCGGCACCTACAGAAGTCACTTTTTCACCCATCAAGCCTCACGCGGCCGTGGCAGATCAGGTCTCGGCCAGCAGCTTCTCGATCAGCCGGTGCAGTTCTGGAAAGTCAGGGGCGCCGACATAGCTCTTCACGATCTCGCCGCGCTTGTTCACGATGAATGTCGAGGGCGTCAGGCGCACATCGCCCCAGGCCTTGGCCACCGCGCCCGTGTTGTCGAGCGCCACCTTGAACGGCAGCTTGCGCGATTCGGCAAAGTTCACCACGTAGCTGGGCGGGTCGTAGCTCATGGCCACGGCCAGGGTGTCGAAACCCTTGGTGTGGAATTTGTTGTGGGTGGCGATGATTTCGGGCATTTCCGCCACGCAGGTGGTGCAGCTGGTGGCCCAGAAATTGACCAGCGTCACCTTGCCGCGCAGATCGGCGGAGGTCTGGCGGGAGCCGTCCAGCAGCACAAACGTGGATTCAGGTGCCGCCGAGCGCCCGGCGTCCAGATACACCCATGCGCCCACGCCCACAAAAGCCACTAATGCGGCGCCGACTGCCCAATGCTTGATACCCATGACATCCTCATCCAAAAAGCGGTGGGCAAGCGCCCAAGCCCGCATTGTGCAGGACTGCCTGCCCCGCCAGTTCCGCAGCCCTTTATGACCCTGGAAGACAGATCGCGTTGCGCCATAAAAGTTCACCTCCTGGTGCACAGTCGCTTTGCGGCCATGTGCTGTTGCCCATAATCGGACCATGAACCGGACATTGCCCTGGGCTGCGGCCCTGCTGCTGGCGGCATGCAGCCCCGCACTGAACTGGCGCAGCGTGCCGCTGGCCGGCGCTGCGCTCACGGCCACCCTGCCGTGCAAGCCCGACCATGCCACGCGCACCGTGGAAATGGCTGGGGTGCCGGTGGAGCTGGCCATGGCGGGTTGCGAAGCCGACAGCGCCACCTTTGCCATCTCGCACGCCGCGCTGCCAGACCCGGCCCGTGCCGATGTCGCGCTGGCGCACTGGCGGGCAGCGGTGCTGGCGCGCCTGGAGGCTGCCACCGTGCTCTCCGAGCAGCCGTATGTGCTCGCGGGCACGCTGCCCCTGCCGTCCGCGGTGCGCCTGGTGGCGCAGGGCCGACGGCCCGATGGCACGGCGGTGACGGTGCAGGGCGTGTGGTTTGCGCGCGCGGTGGGCCAAGAAGTGCGGCTGTACCACGCCGTGGTGTACTCCGCCCAGCCCCGGCCCGACGTGGCCAACGCCCTATTTGCCGGCCTGGATTGACTGTCGGCCCGATGCCATTGCGCGCGGCCATCGGGCTGACCGTGGTGAACTCCTTTCGGCCCGCCATAATGCAAGGCAAACCATCACACCATGAGTACCAGCATTCTCATCATTGCCCACGCCCCGCTGGCCCATGCCTTGCGTGAATGTGCGCTGCACGTGTTTGCCGACTGTGGCGACAGTGTGGCGGCCCTGGACGTGCAGCCCAGCGCGGCGCCAGAAGCCAGCCTGGCCCAGGCGCGCAGCTTGCTTGGGCAGCTGGGCACCCATTCCACGCTGGTGCTGACCGACCTGTTTGGCGCCACGCCCTGCAATATCGCCCAGCGCCTGGTGGACGGCGTGGGTTCGCGCCTGGTCGCGGGCGTGAATCTGCCCATGCTGCTGCGTGCCGTGAGCTACCGCGCCGAACCCCTCGATGCCGTGGTGACCCGCGCTGTCGTGGGCGGCACCCAGGGGGTGATGCAGGTGGCCATTGCAGCGCCGCAGAACCAGACTCGACGAAACTCCCATGATCAAGACCCGCACGACCATCAACAATAAGCTGGGCCTGCATGCCCGGGCGTCTGCCAAGCTGACCAAGCTGGCGGGCAGCTTTCCCTGCGATGTTTTCATGAGCCGGGGTGATCGCCGCATCAATGCCAAGAGCATCATGGGCGTGATGATGCTGGCCGCGGGCATGGGCACCGAGATTGAAATCGAGACCATTGGCGAGCGCGAACAGGAGGCCATGGATGCGTTGCTCGCGCTGATCGCCGACAAGTTCGGCGAAGGGGAATGACGGTGAGCCCCCTGCGCCCCGATTGCGCGGGAGGCGGTTCCTCCGGGGTGCGTGCGGGCAACGCGGTGGTTGAACGCTTGCCAGAAAAGGTTCTTCGATGACGTTTTCCGTCCACGGTCTCGCGGTTGCACGGGGCATCGCCATCGGCCGGGCCGTGCTGGTGGCGTCAAGCCGCGTGGATGTGGCGCACTATTTCATCCAGCCCGAGCAGGTGGCGGCGGAAATCGAGCGGGTGCGCCAGGGGCGCAACGCGGTGGCCGAGGAGTTGCAGCGCCTGCAGGCCGACATGCCGCACGATGCGCCACCCGAGCTGGCCGCGCTGCTGGACGTGCACCTGATGCTGCTGCAGGACGAGATGCTCACCGGCGGGGTCAAGCACTGGATCTCCGAGCGCCTGTACAACGCCGAGTGGGCGCTGACCACGCAGTTCGAACTGATTGCGCGCCAGTTCGACGAGATGGAAGACGACTACCTGCGCGAACGCAAGGCCGACCTGGAACAGGTGGTCGAGCGCATCCTGCGCTACATGAAGGGCGTGGCCAGTCCCGTGGCGCCGCCTGCCAGCAGCCCGCGCAAGACCCAGCAGGACCTGTTGCTCGACGACACGGTCGATGTGCCGCTGGTGCTGGTGGCGCACGACCTGTCCCCGGCCGACATGCTGCAGTTCAAGCAGAGCGTGTTCGCCGGCTTCGTGACCGATGTGGGCGGAAAGACCTCGCATACCGCCATCGTGGCGCGCAGCATGGATATCCCGGCGGTGGTGGGTGCGCGTGCGGCCAGCCAGCTGGTGCGCCAGGACGATTGGGTCATCATCGACGGCGATGCCGGGGTGATGATCGTCGATCCTTCGCCCATCATCCTGGCCGAATACGGCTTTCGCCAGCGCCAGGTGGCGCTGGAGCGCGAGCGCCTGGCGCGCCTGCGCCATACACCCGCCATCACCATCGATGGCCACAAGATCGAATTGCTGGCCAACATCGAGCAGCCCGGTGATGCCGCCGCTGCCGTGCGCGCGGGCGCCGTGGGGGTGGGCCTGTTTCGCAGTGAATTCCTGTTCATGGGCAAGAATGGCAACCTGCCCGGTGAAGACGAGCAGTACCGCGCGTACTGCGAGGCGATTGACGGCATGCAGGGCCTGCCGGTCACCATCCGTACCATTGACGTGGGCGCCGACAAACCGCTCGACAAGGGGGGCAAGGACACGCACCTGAACCCTGCGCTGGGCCTGCGTGCCATCCGCTGGAGCCTGGCCGATCCGTCCATGTTCCGCAACCAGCTGCGCGCCGTGCTGCGCGCGGCGGCCTATGGCCAGGTGAAGCTGCTGTTTCCGATGCTGGCGCATCGCCACGAAATCGAGCAGACGCTGGCCCAGGTCGAATTGGCGCGCGCCGAACTCGACGCCCGGGGCGTGCCCTACGGGCCGGTGCAGCTGGGCGCCATGATCGAGGTGCCGGCGGCCGCGCTGATGGTGCGCAGCTTCCTCAAATACTTCGATTTCCTGTCCATCGGCACCAACGACCTCATCCAGTACACGCTGGCCATCGACCGTACCGACGAGGCTGTGGCGCATCTGTATGACCCGCTGCACCCGGCCGTGCTGCGCCTGGTGGCCGATGTGATTGCCGAGGGCGAGCGCCAGGGCAAGAGCGTGTGCGTGTGCGGCGAAACTGCGGGCGATGTGACCATGACGCGCCTGCTGCTGGGGCTGGGGCTGCGCAGCTTCTCCATGCACCCGGCGCAGATCCTGGCCGTGAAGCAGGAAATCCTGCGGGCCGACACCCGCAAGCTGGCACCATGGGCGCAGCAGGTGCTCGAAGGTGACGAGCCCGCCGCGCTGCTGGTGTCGTAGCGCATTTCATTTGCTATCCAATCTCTGGCTTTTGGCACTTTGCGGATAAGCGCGAGATGTCAGTTTTCCTTGAAATTCCTGATCAGCGTGCCCGCATCCCCATCACCGCCGCGCCGATGATCATCACCGTGGCGAGCGCAATGCTCCAGCTGAAGGGGCGGCCGCTCACCACCAGCAGCAGCGCGGTGGATGCCAGCGGCGTGATGTAGCTCAGGATGCCGATGTGCCTGGCATCGCCGAGCTTGAGCGCCTTGTCCCACAGAAAGAACGAGGCCCCCAGCGGCCCCAGGCCCAGCACTGCCAGCAGCGCCCAGTCGCGCGGCTGCAGCGCCACGGCAGGCTCCAGCACGGCGTGGCACAGCAGCGAGAGCGCGCCCGACACCAGGCCAAACAGGCCGATGGCCGTGGTCGGGAATGCGGCCACGCGCTTGGTCAGCAGCGAATAGGTCGCCCAGATGAACGCCGCCGCCAGCGCGGGCAGGTAGCCCCAGGCCAGCGTGCCGCTCAGCTCGCGCCCGCCCACGATGGCAATGGCCGCACCGCCAAAACCCAGCAGGGCCGCCAGCACATGCGGCAGGCGCAGCGCCACGCCGGGCAGCACCACGGGCGCCAGCACCACGATGAACAGCGGCCACAGGTAGTTGACCAGGTTGGCCTCGACCGGCGGCGCGTGGCGCAACGCTATGAACAGCAGGAAGTGGTAGGCAAACAGGCCATACACCCCCAGCGCCAGCGTGCGCACGGGAATGCGCCACTGCGAGGGGTCGCGCAGCACAAACGGCCAAGCAGGCACGCTGCCGATGATGAGCGCGATACCCGTGAGCAGAAACGGTGGAACATGGGTGAGCGACACGCCTAGCGAGGCGAGCGAGGCCCACAGGGCGATGGCGCCCAGGGCATAGAGGTTGGCTTGCATGGGCCGAGCTTACGCGCACCGGTCGTCGCGCAACGGCGGTCTGTCGTCGCGCGTCAGGGGTTGTGGTGGCGGCGCAAAGCGGCCGTGAGCGCCGAGGGCGAACGGTAGCCCGTGCGCCGCGCTACCTCGGCCACCGCCATGCCGCTGCTGCGCAGCAGCCGGGCCTGTGCCAGCCGCTGGCCCCGCAACCAGGCCATGGCACCCATGCCCTGGTCGTCCCGGCAGCGGGCGGCAAACTGGCTGGAGCTCAGGTGCACCTGGGCCGCCAGGTCGGCTACGGTCAGTTCACGGTGCCATTGTTGCGCGGCCCATTGCTGCAGCGCGGGCCAGTCGATGGCACGGCGCCGCGTGGGGCCGTGCTGGGGGGTGTCGGGGTGGGGGCTGCCTAACCATGCCTCCAGCAACAGGGCGGGGCCGTGGGTTTGCGCCAGGGGGCGGCCTTGATGCAGCGCGCCGGCCAAGTAATGCGCCAGGGGTAGCGCGTCGGCTGGCGGTGTGGTCGCGCGGCGTGGGCTGGCGCAGTGCGCCCAGTCAGGGTGGGTACTGTCGAGCACCAGGCACACGCTGCCATGGGAGGATTCAAAGTCGTGCCGATCTCCCGGTGCGATCACGCAGCCGCCGCCGGGCGCCACGCGCACACCGCGCCCCGCCACCTCCAGGTCCAGCGCGCCAGAGAGACCGAGCAGGATCTGGAAGTGGTCATGGCTGTGGCTGCCCGGCGATGCGCCGTAGCGCCGCAGCGAGAGCAGACCAGTCGGACCCATGGGCGAACTGCGGACCGGGTGGCGCGTGCGGGGCTTACACGCCGGCGGCGTGCGCCTGCTGGTCCGCGTGGTAGCTGCTGCGCACCATGGCACCCACGGCAGCGTGGCTGAAGCCCATCTTGTAGGCCTCCTGCTCGAACATCTTGAAGGTGTCGGGGTGCACGTAGCGGCGCACGGGCAGGTGGCTGTTGCTGGGTGCCAGGTACTGGCCGATGGTCAGCATGTCGATGTTGTGCTCGCGCATGTCGCGCATGACCTGCAGGATCTCTTCATCCGTCTCGCCCAGGCCCACCATGATGCCGCTCTTGGTGGGCACGTTGGGGTGCAGCGCCTTGAACTTCTTGAGCAGGTTCAGGCTGAACTGGTAGTCAGAGCCGGGTCGGGCTTCCTTGTACAGGCGGGGCGCGGTTTCCAGGTTGTGGTTCATCACATCGGGCGGCGCAGCCTTGAGGATCTCGAGTGCGCGGTCATCGCGGCCACGGAAGTCGGGCACCAGGATCTCGATCTGCGTGCTGGGCGACAGCGCGCGGATGTTCTGGATGCACTCCACGAAGTGGCCGCTGCCGCCGTCGCGCAGGTCGTCGCGGTCCACGCTGGTGATCACCACGTATTTGAGCTTGAGCGCGGCAATGGTCTTGGCCAGGTTCAAGGGCTCGTCCTTGTCCAGCGGGTCGGGGCGGCCGTGGCCCACGTCGCAGAACGGGCAGCGGCGCGTGCATTTGTCGCCCATGATCATGAAGGTGGCCGTGCCCTTGCCAAAGCACTCACCGATGTTGGGGCACGAGGCCTCTTCGCACACCGTGTGCAGCTTGTGCTCGCGCAGGATCTCCTTGATCTCGTAGAAGCGCGTGGTCGGGCTGCCAGCTTTCACCCGGATCCACTCGGGCTTCTTGAGCACTTCACCCTGTTCCACCTTGATGGGAATGCGCGACAGCTTGGCCGCAGCCTTCTGCTTGGCCAGAGGGTTGTAGGCTTCGGTGGATTGTGCTTCGCGAACGACTTCAGGGGTGCTCATGGCGTGTAGACGGCGTGTGGAGGTCAGGGAGCGAGGCGAATGCTGAGTTGCTGGCCCAGCACCTGCGCGGCTTCTTCCCAGGTGGTGTGGACCCCGATTGTAGAAAGGTCGACGGTTTTCAATCCTGCGTAACCGCAAGGGTTGATGCGTTCATAGGGCTCCAGGTCCATCCCCACATTGAGCGCCACGCCGTGGTAGGTGCAGTGCCGGCTGACCTTGATGCCCAGGGCGGCAATCTTGCCCAGGCCGTCGAAGTCGGGCACGGGGGCTGCGTCGCCGGTGCGCTTTTGCGGGCGCTGGGGCAGTAACGCATGGCTGTGCGGGTCATCCAGGCGCACATAGATCCCGGGGGCGCCGCCCACGCGGTGGCCCGTCACGCCAAAATGCGCCAGCGTGCGGATCACGGCCTCTTCCATGCGGTAGACATATTCCTTGACGAAGTAGCCGGCGCGCTGCAGGTCGATCAGCGGATACGCCACCACCTGGCCTGGGCCATGGAAGGTGACCTGCCCGCCGCGATTGGTTGCCACCACCGGAATATCGCCCGGCTGGAGTATGTGATCGCTTTTTCCTGCAATACCTTGTGTGTAAAGCGAGTCATGCTCGCAAATCCAGAGCAAGTCGGGGCTTTCGGAAGTGCGGCAGGCGGTGTAGTCCTGCATGGCTTGCACGGTGGCGGCGTAGTCGACCCGGCCCAGCCTGCGGATGTCGATGGCCATGCCTTACAGCACCACTTTGACCAGGGGGTGGGACGACAGGGCCCGGTACAGGTCATCGAGCTGTTCGCGGCTGGTGGCGGTGATGGTGATGGTGACGCCGAGATAATTGCCGGCGCGGCTGTCGCGCAATTCAATCGTGGCGGCGTCGAAGCTTGGGTCGAACTGGCGGGCTAGCTCGGTGACTGCATGCACGAAGCCGTCCACCTTGGCGCCCATGACCTTGATCGGAAACCTGGAGGGGTATTCAATCAGCGAATCTTTGCGCGGATCGTTGGTCTGGCGGTCGATGCCGTTTGCGGGCGGTAGAGTGGAAGATGTCATGGTGCTGGGAATCGTGGTATCTGCTGCGGATTCAATAGCTGGCAACGCTTTGAGATTGTGCGCTACAGGCCTCGCAAAGGTATAAGGATGGTTGGTTGGGTTCGTGCCGGTTGGGTGCGCGCAAGGTGTGGCGAGTTCAGCATGGTCGTTGGCGCATCACCACAACGGCGCGCGCCAAGCATCGATCCTGGCCCCGGGATGCAGGTTTTTGTCTTGCCTCACGGGTTTTTACTTATAATTAGAGGCTTTGTAAATTTCTGGTCTTTAACGCGGGCGTCATTGAACAATGAAAACAATCGCGCCAGAGACTGAATCTGAGGCTGAAGAATCTGACTTCAAGCCCCTGACGGCCCAAGAGGCTGAACAGTGGCGCAGTCGCCATCCTCCCATTTCGGTGTGGAAGGTGGTGGCGGGTCAGGCGCTGGTTGGAATGCTGGTGGCTCTGGTGGCCTGGATTTTGACGGGCAGGGCGTCGGTGGGCTGGTCTGCCGCCTATGGTGCCCTGGCGGTGGTGGTTCCGGCTGCGCTGTTTGCCCGTGGTGTGTTTCGCCGCAAGGCGTCTGGCAATCCGCGGGCAGCCATGGTGGGGTTCTTTGGCTGGGAAGTCGCCAAGATCGTGTTGACAGTGGCGCTGCTGGCAGCGGCCCCCCGGCTGGTGCCGGGATTGAGCTGGATCGCCTTGCTGGTGGGAATGGTGATCACAATGAAAACGTACTGGGTGGCACTTTGGGTGCGGCCTGGTGTCCGAAAAACCGATTGATAGAGAGAAGAGTTGTCCGATGGCCGCAGAAGCGCACGCTCCGACTGCAAGTGAATACATCGTTCACCACCTGCAGCATCTTCAAAACATCAACCAGACCAAGATTGTCGACTTCACTGTCTTCAACTATGACTCCATCATCGTGGGGTTGGTTCTGGGTGCTCTCACGCTTTTGATTCTCTGGTCGGCCGCCCGCAAGGCGACTTCCGGTGTTCCTGGCCGCTTTCAGGCGGCTGTGGAAATTCTGGTCGAAATGGTGGATAACCAGGCCAAGGCCAACATTCACAACGCCGAAAGCCGCAAGTTCATCGCACCGCTGGGTCTGACGGTGTTCGTCTGGATCTTCCTGATGAACTTCATGGACATGCTGCCTGTGGATGCGCTGCCCGCCCTCTGGGCCCAAATCTACGGTGCAGCCGGGCACGATCCAAGCCATGCCTACCTGCGCGTCGTCCCGACCGCCGACCTGTCCACCACCCTTGGTCTTGCTTTTGCCGTGCTGGTCCTGCGCTTCTGGTACAGCGTGAAGGTCAAGGGCGCGGGCGGCTGGGCGCACGAGCTGGTGTCCGCTCCGTTCGGTACCAGCAAGAATCCCATCTTCGCCCTGATCCTGGGCGTGGTGAACCTGCTCATGCAGATCATTGAATATGTGGCCAACACCGTGTCCCATGGCATGCGGTTGTTCGGCAACATGTACGCTGGCGAACTGGTGTTCATGCTGATTGCCCTCATGGGTGGTGCGGCTGCGCTGTCGCTGTCGGGTGTGCTGCTGCCTGTGGGCCACGTCATCGCTGGCACCATCTGGACGCTGTTCCACATTCTGGTGATCACCTTGCAGGCATTCATCTTCATGATGCTGGCACTGATCTACCTTGGTCAGGCGCACAACGCGCACTAAGTTTCCCTTTCGTTTTCTTTCCCTTAACTTTTCTTTTTTAACTCAGGAGTCATCATGGAAAACATTCTCGGTCTCGTCGCTCTGGCTTGTGGTCTGATCGTTGGTCTGGGCGCTATCGGCGCTTCCATCGGCATCGCACTGATGGGTGGCAAGTTCCTCGAATCGTCGGCCCGTCAGCCCGAACTGATCAACGAACTGCAAACCAAGATGTTCATCTTGGCTGGTCTGATCGACGCGGCTTTCCTGATCGGCGTGGCTATCGCTCTGCTGTTCGCATTCGCCAACCCCTTCGCTTCGACGTTCTTGGCCAACCTGCCCAAGTAAGTCCCGTTCAACGCCACTCTAGAAAGGTGTTGCCGTGAGTATCAATGCGACCCTGTTCGTTCAGGCCATCGTCTTCCTGATCCTGGTGTGGTTCACGATGAAATTCGTGTGGCCACCGATCGCGAAGGCGCTGGATGAGCGAGCCCAGAAAATCGCCGATGGCCTCGCCGCTGCCGACCGTGCCAAATCCGAGCTGACTGCTGCCAACCAGCGTGTCGAGAAGGAGCTGTCGCAGGCGCGCAACGAAACGGCCTCGCGTCTTGCGGACGCCGACCGTCGTGCCCAGGCCATCGTGGAAGAGGCCAAGGCCCGCGCCACCGAGGAAGGCAACAAGATTGTTGCCGCTGCCCGCGCCGAAGCCGAGCAGCAAACGGTTCAAGCCCGCGAATCCCTGCGTGAGCAGGTGGCAGCACTGGCCGTCAAGGGTGCCGAGCAGATTCTCCGCAAGGAAGTCAATGCCGGTGTCCATGCCGATCTGCTCAACCGCCTCAAGACCGAGCTGTAAGGGGACATCATGGCTGAACTCGCCACCATTGCACGCCCTTACGCCGATGCCTTGTTCAAGGCTGCTACGGCGGGTGCGGGCGTCGATCTGGGCAGCACTGCTGCCTGGGTGGATGAACTGGCGGCGATTGCCGCCAACCCCCAGTTGCGCCAGCTGGCAGACAACCCCAAGGTGACGGCGAACCAGGTGTTTGACGTCTTCACGGGCGTGGCGCGGTCTGCGCTGCCCGACATGGCGAAGAATTTCCTGCGCACGGTCATCGACAACGGGCGCCTCAATACGCTCCCCGAAGTGGCTGCGCAGTTTCGCGCCCTCGTGAATCGCCGCAGCGGCTCTTCGGATGCCGTGGTGTACAGCGCCTTTCCCATGGACGGTGCGGCACTGGCCGAGGTCGGCGTTGCGCTGGAAAAGCGTTTCGGCCGCAAGCTCAATCTCACCGCGCAGCAGGATGAATCCCTGATCGGTGGCATTCGCGTAGTGGTGGGTGACGAGGTGCTGGACACTTCGGTCAAGGCCCGTCTTGAACAAATGAAAGCAGCCCTCACCGCATAACGCGGCGAGGCCTCGCGAACCAAAGAAAGAAGGAAAGAGTCATGCAACTCAATCCCGCAGAAATTTCTGAACTCATCAAGAGCCGCATCGAAGGGCTGGCCGCCAGCAGCGACATCCGCAACCAGGGCACCGTGGTGTCCGTGTCTGACGGTATCGTGCGCGTTCATGGCCTGTCGGACGTGATGCAAGGCGAAATGCTGGAGTTCCCCGCCACCGCTGACGGCCAGCCGTCCTATGGCCTGGCACTGAACCTCGAGCGCGACTCCGTCGGCGCCGTGATTCTGGGCGAGTACGAGCACATCTCCGAAGGCGACACCGTCAAGTGCACGGGCCGCATTCTGGAAGTGCCGGTGGGCCCCGAGCTGGTCGGCCGTGTGGTGAACGCCCTGGGCCAGCCTATCGACGGCAAGGGGCCTGTCAACGCCAAGCTCACCGATGTGATCGAAAAGGTTGCTCCGGGCGTGATCGCCCGTAAATCGGTGGACCAGCCCCTGCAGACCGGCCTGAAGTCCATCGACTCGATGGTGCCCGTGGGCCGTGGCCAGCGCGAGCTGATCATTGGTGACCGCCAGACCGGCAAGACGGCAGTGGCCATCGACGCCATCATTGCCCAGAAGGGCCAGGGCGTGACCTGTATCTACGTTGCCATCGGTCAGAAGGCTTCGTCGATCAAGAACGTGGTGCGCGCACTGGAACAAGCCGGTGCCATGGAATACACGATCGTGGTGGCCGCGTCGGCCTCCGAATCGGCTGCCATGCAGTACGTGTCGGCCTACTCGGGTTGCACGATGGGTGAATACTTCCGTGACCGTGGCGAAGATGCGCTGATCGTGTATGACGACCTGTCCAAGCAGGCCGTGGCTTACCGCCAGGTTTCGCTGCTGCTGCGCCGCCCACCAGGCCGTGAAGCCTACCCTGGCGACGTGTTCTATCTCCACAGCCGTCTGCTGGAGCGTGCTGCTCGCGTGAATGCCGACTACGTCGAAGCCTTCACCAAGGGCGCCGTGAAGGGCAAGACCGGTTCGCTGACCGCACTGCCGATCATCGAAACGCAAGCGGGTGACGTGTCCGCTTTCGTGCCTACCAACGTGATTTCGATCACCGACGGCCAGATCTTCCTGGAAACCAGCCTGTTCAACGCCGGTATCCGTCCCGCCATCAACGCCGGTATCTCGGTGTCGCGCGTGGGTGGTGCTGCCCAGACCAAGCTGGTGAAGAACCTGTCCGGCGGTATCCGTACCGACCTGGCCCAGTACCGTGAACTGGCCGCGTTTGCGCAGTTTGCTTCCGACCTGGACGAAGCCACCCGCAAGCAACTCGACCGCGGTGCCCGCGTGACCGAACTGCTCAAGCAGGCACAGTACAGCCCGCTGTCCATCTCGCTGATGGCCGCCACGCTGTTCGCTGTGAACAAGGGCTTCATGGACGACATCGATGTCAAGAAGGTTCTCGACTTCGAACACGGCCTGCACCAGTTCCTGAAGACCAGCTACGCCGCACTGCTGGCCAAGCTGGAACAGGCCAAGGCCATGGACAAGGACGCAGAAGCCGAATTGACCGCAGCGATCGCCGCGTTCAAGAAGTCGTTCGCTTAAACCGGACGAGGAGCCATCATGGCAGCAGGCAAGGAAATACGCGGCAAGATCAAATCGGTGGAAAACACCAAGAAGATCACCAAAGCCATGGAGATGGTGGCTGCATCCAAAATGCGCAAGGCGCAGGACCGGATGCGTGCCGCCCGTCCCTACAGCGAGAAGATCCGCAACATTGCAGCCAACCTCGGCCACGCCAACCCCGAATACGTGCATCCGTTCATGAAAGTGAACGATGCCAAGGTGGCGGGCATGATTGTGGTGACGACCGACAAGGGCCTGTGCGGCGGCATGAACACCAACGTGTTGCGTGCCGTGACGACCAAGTTGCGTGAGCTGCAGAGCGCTGGCGTGTCCACCGAGGCCGTGGCCATTGGCAACAAGGGTTTGGGTTTCCTGAACCGTGTCGGCGCCAAGGTGGTTTCGCATGCGACGGGTCTGGGCGACACGCCCCATCTGGACAAGCTGATTGGTCCGGTGAAGGTGCTGCTCGATGCTTATGCAGAAGGCAAGATCAACGCGGTGTACCTGAGCTACACCAAGTTCATCAACACCATGAAGCAGGAATCGGTGGTGGAGCAGTTGCTCCCCCTGTCGTCCGAGCAGATGCATGCCGAGAAGACGGAGCATGGCTGGGACTACATTTACGAGCCCGATGCGCAGAGCGTCATTGACGAGCTGCTGGTCCGTTATGTCGAGTCCCTGATCTACCAGGCGGTTGCGGAAAACATGGCGTCCGAGCAGTCGGCACGCATGGTGGCCATGAAGGCCGCCACCGACAACGCCGGCAGCGTCATTGGCGAGTTGAAGCTGGTCTACAACAAGACGCGCCAGGCAGCGATCACGAAAGAACTTTCGGAAATCGTGTCCGGCGCCGCTGCTGTGTAAGCAGCTCAACCAACATCTAAATTGGAGCGAAAAATGGCTCAAGTGCAAGGCAAGATTGTTCAATGTATCGGCGCTGTGGTGGACGTTGAGTTCCCACGCGACCAGATGCCCAAGGTTTACGATGCTCTGAAGCTCGAAGGCTCGACCCTGACGCTGGAAGTGCAGCAGCAGCTGGGCGATGGCATCGTGCGTACCATTGCGCTCGGTTCTTCCGACGGCCTGCGCCGCGGCATCATGGTGACCAACACCGGCAGCCCCATCACCGTGCCCGTGGGCAAGGCAACGCTGGGCCGCATCATGGACGTGCTGGGCGCGCCCATCGACGAGCGTGGTCCTGTCAGCCAGGACCTGACCGCGTCCATCCACCGCAAGGCCCCTGCGTACGACGAACTGTCGCCTTCGCAAGAGCTGCTGGAAACCGGCATCAAGGTGATCGACCTCGTGTGTCCGTTCGCCAAGGGCGGCAAGGTGGGCCTGTTCGGTGGCGCCGGCGTGGGCAAGACCGTGAACATGATGGAACTCATCAACAACATCGCCAAGGCCCACTCGGGTCTGTCGGTGTTCGCTGGTGTGGGCGAGCGTACCCGCGAAGGGAACGACTTCTACCACGAAATGGCCGATTCCGGCGTGGTGAACCTGGAGAAGCTCGAAGAGTCCAAGGTCGCCATGGTCTACGGCCAGATGAACGAGCCCCCAGGCAACCGTCTGCGCGTGGCCCTGACCGGTCTGACCATCGCGGAATCCTTCCGTGACGAAGGCCGCGACGTGCTGTTCTTCGTGGACAATATCTACCGCTACACGCTGGCCGGTACCGAAGTGTCCGCTCTGCTTGGCCGCATGCCTTCCGCCGTGGGCTACCAGCCTACGCTGGCCGAGGAAATGGGCCGTCTGCAGGAGCGCATCACCTCCACCAAGGTCGGCTCGATCACTTCCATCCAGGCCGTTTACGTGCCAGCCGATGACTTGACCGACCCCTCGCCAGCCACAACGTTTGCCCACTTGGACTCCACCGTGGTGCTGTCGCGCGACATCGCCTCGCTGGGTATCTACCCCGCCGTGGACCCGCTGGACTCCACCAGCCGCCAGCTGGACCCGAACGTGGTGGGTGAAGACCACTACACCACGGCCCGCGCCGTGCAGGGCACGCTGCAGCGCTACAAGGAACTGCGCGACATCATCGCCATTCTGGGCATGGACGAACTGGCGCCTGAAGACAAGCTGGCCGTGGCCCGCGCGCGCAAGATCCAGCGTTTCCTGTCGCAGCCATTCCACGTGGCCGAAGTGTTCACGGGCTCGCCAGGCAAGTACGTTCCGCTGTCGGAAACCATCCGTGGTTTCAAGATGATCGTGAACGGCGAGTGTGATCACCTGCCAGAGCAGGCGTTCTACATGGTCGGCACCATTGACGAAGCCTTCGAAAAGGCCAAGAAGGTGGCCTGATTGCGCAATGGCTGACCGGCTCCGGCCGGCCAGCCTTTCGCCGATCCAGCCAACCATCTTTTCCCAGGAGCAATGATGAACACCATCCACGTCGATGTGGTCAGTGCCGAAGAGTCCATCTTCTCCGGTGAAGCGCGCTTTATTGCGCTGCCCGGCGAAGCGGGCGAACTGGGTGTGTACCCACGCCACACTCCGCTGATCACGCGCATCAAGCCCGGCTCGGTGCGCATTGAAATGGCCGACGGCAGCGAAGAGTTTGTTTTCGTGGCCGGCGGCATTCTGGAAGTTCAGCCCGACTGCGTGACCGTGTTGTCCGACACCGCCATCCGTGGCAAGGATCTGGACGACGAGAAGGCCAATGCTGCCAAGGCTGCTGCAGAAGAAGCCCTGAAAAACGCCAAGAGCGAGATCGATCTGGCCAAGGCGCAATCTGAACTGGCCGTCATGGCCGCGCAGATCGCCGCCTTGCGCAAATTCCGCCAGAAGCGGTGAGTTGACCTTTCGGTTGATCACCCATGAAAAAACCCGGCTTTGCCGGGTTTTTTCATGGGCGCTTTGCAACCCACGGCAAAGCATGCCGTGATGCACCCAAGTCATTGGATATACGGTTCGTTGGGCAATTCGTTGGGGCGGTCCCTGCTGGCGCAGGCGGGGAAATGGCGGCACAGCAGCGCCGTCACCTCGTCCACGGCCTGCTCCAGACCCTGCTCGAAATGGCCCGCGCGGAAGGCGGATGACATGCGGGCAACCATCTGCTGCCACTCGCTGCTGGCGACATGCGCGTGCAGACCCCGATCGGCGACGATGTCGATCGAGTGTTCCGCCAGCAGAAGATAGATGAGCACACCGTTGTTGTGCTCGGTATCCCACACGCGCAGTTTGCTGAACATCATCAGTGCGCGCTCACGAACGGGCGCCTGGCGCAGCAGATAGCTCCAGGGCAGACCGCCTTCGGCGCAGATTCGGATCTGACCGGTGTGCCGCCGTTCGCTGTCCGCGATGCGGGCAGTCAGGCGCTGCAGGGCGCTTTCCGGCAGCGCGCGGCGTACGAACGGGTCATTCCAGCGGTGCCGCAACAGGCGGGCAAGGGCGTCAATCCAGGAAAAGGGTCCAGCCATGTTCACCAGTCTCCCGAGGCACCACCGCCCCCAAAATCGCCACCACCACCCGAGCTGAAACCACCGCCACCGCGGGAAGATCCGCCGTTCCAGCCACCACCGCCGCCGGTGCCTCCACCCCAGCCGCCGCCACGCCCGTGCCCGGACATGGCACGGGAGGAGGCGCTGAGCAACGTGTAGACCAGCGCGGCCAGGCCCGCCAGGCCGGCCAGCAGCACACTGGCCGTGGCCACATAAGCCACGACCCCCGCCAAGGCCCCGGTCAGCACCGTGCCCACGGCATTGCCGAGCAGGGCGCGGACCACGGGGCCAACCACCGTGACGCCCAGAAACAGGAAGATGGCCCATTCACCCCAGTCGATGGCGTCATTCTGGGCTGACGTGCGCGCCGGCGATGGCGGTTCGGGCAGGCCTTCGTTGGCGATGCGGGCGGCAATCTGCGTGACAGCGGCTTGCAGGCCGCCGGCAAAATCGCCTTCGCGAAAGCGCGGCTTCATGGCGGTGTCGATGATGCGGGCCGCGGCGATGTCAGGAATGGCCCCTTCCAGCGTCTTGGCGACCTCCAGCCGCATCTTGCGGTCGTCTTTGGCCACGAGCACCAGCACGCCATCACCGACCGCGCGGCGGCCGATTTTCCAGTCGTTGGCGACGCGGTTGGCATAGCTGGCGATGTCTTCGGGGGCCGTGGTGGCCACCATCAGCACCACCACCTGCGCGCCTCTGGATTGTTCGAGGGCTGCCAGTTGCTGCTCCAGCGCCTGCAGCTGGCCAGGGTTCAGGGTGCCGGTCTGGTCCAGCGCGCGGGCGGTGAGTGCCGGAACAGGTTGCAGCGTGTCAGCGCGGGCATCGCTCCAGTCAATCGCTATAAATAATATAGCTAATAGCGCAATGCGGATAAGCGCTAAAGGCATAAATGATCACATATCAGGGTTTGGATGCCGAAAAATCCACCGCGGGGGACGTCGTGATCTGCGCCTCGTTCTGTACACTGAAAACAGGTTTGGGGGCGTAGCTGAACGCCATGGCGGTCAGGTTGGTGGGGAAGCTGCGCGCCAGCACGTTGTATTCCTGCACTGTCTGAATGTATCGGTTGCGGGCTACGGTAATGCGGTTTTCCGTGCCTTCCAGCGTCACGCGCAAATCCCGAAAACCCTGGTTGGCCTGGAGGGTAGGGTAACGCTCGGCCACCACCATCAGCCGTGACAGTGCACCCGATAGCTCTCCCTGCGCGGCCTGAAATTTGGCGAAAGCGGCGGGATCATTGAGGGTTGCCGGCGTCACCTGGATGGAGGTGGCCTTGGCGCGGGCCTCGATCACCTTGGTCAGCGTATCCTGCTCGAAGCTGGCTTCACCCTTCACCGTGGCGACGATGTTGGGCACCAGATCGGCGCGGCGCTGGTACTGGTTGAGCACCTCGCTCCAGGCGGCCTTGGACTGTTCATCCAGGCGCTGAAAATCGTTGTAGCCGCAGCCTGTCAAGAGCAGTGCAGCCGTGAGAAGGGCAAAAAGACGTTTCATGGTGGCGGGCCTGTGTCTGAAGAAGCGGGATTGCAAAGAGCCAAGTGCCTTCGAATTCTGCCGCAAGGCGGGCGTGGCCCCAAGACCCGGGCAACGCTGGCGCCGTCCGGGACAACGCACAATACCAGTCTTGCGACCGCCACCCCAACCCATGACCCGTGCAGACAGCGATGCCGCTACCTAGCGTGCCCCTGCAGTCCCCTTTGAAGCGGCGACTTGCCAGGCGCGTCAGCAATGGGTGGCCGGAATGGCTTGTGCAGGGAGAAAAAATGCCTGAAAAACCTGCTGAATGTGCCCAGGAATCCCTGAACTATGCGGCACCACGCTGGTTGCCCGGAGGGCAGCTGCAGACGATCTGGCCGGCGCTGTATTCGCGGCGTGTGGCGGGGGCGCCGCTGCCTTACCGGCGCGAGCGCTGGACGACGCCCGACGCAGATTTCTTGGACGTAGACTACCTCGCAGACGGCGTGCCGCCGGGCATGCAGCGGCCGTTGCTGGTGGTTTTCCATGGCCTAGAGGGTTCTTCCCGCAGCCACTACGGCGAGGCTTTTGCCGATGTGGCCCGCGAACGCGGCTGGGCCTGCGCGCTGCCCCATTTTCGCGGCTGCAGCGGTGAAATCAACCGAGCGCCCCGGGCCTACCATTCGGGTGATTACGAAGAGATGGGCTGGATTCTGCAGCGCCTGCGTTCGGCCCACCGTGGGCCGCTGCTGGCGGTGGGTGTCTCGCTGGGCGGCAACGCACTGTTGCGGTGGGCAGCAGAGGCCGGAGCGCAGGCAGGGCGCTGTGCTGATGCCGTGGCAGCGGTGTGCTCGCCGCTGGATCTGGCGGCCGGGGGCAGGGCGATTGGTCGGGGGTTCAATCGGCAGGTGTACACACGCATGTTCATGCGTACGCTCATTCCCAAAGCCCTGCAAAAGCTGGCGCAGCATCCGGGTCTGTTTGACCGTGATACGCTGCTGCGGGCGCGTGATCTGTATGCGTTCGACAACGTGTTCACCGCGCCCTTGCATGGCTTCAGAAACACAGAGGACTACTGGTGTCGCGCCTCTGCCAAGCCCTTGCTCCACCGCATCCGCATCCCCGCGCTGGCGGTCAATGCCCGCAATGATCCCTTTGTGCCGGCAGCAAGTTTGCCGACCGCCAGCGAGGTGGGGCCGTATGTCCGTTTGTGGCAGCCGCTGCACGGCGGGCATGTGGGTTTTGCACAGGGCTGCCTGCCAGGGCATGTGCGTGCCATGCCGCAAGCGGTGGCGATGTGGCTGCACCAGCATGCCCATGGATCGCCGGACGCAGGCGTGGCGCTGAACGGAGCACAATCGGCCCATGGATGACATCGTCAAACAGGCCCTTGCCAAGTGGCCCAATGTTCCCGCTTGCTACGGCTGGCTAGGTCTTGATGCGCGCGGGCGGTGGTACCTGCGTGACGATGCCGTGCAGGCGGCTGGGCCTTTCCCCCAGAGTCGGGGCTCCTTGCTGCAGCACGAAAAACTCATCAACTTCATTGAGCGCAACTACGAGCAGGACGCCCAGGGGCAGTGGTTTTTTCAGAATGGTCCACAGCGGGTATACGTTGAGCTGGAATGCGCGCCCTGGGTGTGGCGGGTCGAACCAGACTTTTCGCTACGAACCCACACGGGCGCCAAAGCCGTTGCGTTGGACTGTTTGCAGGATGAGTTCGGTCGGATTTTTTTGCCCTCTACCATCGGAGTGGGCCTGGTTCACACCCTGGACATGGGGTTGGTGGCGGACGCCGTGGACCAGGGGATCTGGTCGCCGCAAGCGGCGCTCAATAGCGAACTGCCGGGCCGGTACGGTTTTGTGTTGAGTCCCAAGGCGCACAGTTCGCAGCGCTGACGCGTCCGTCTGGGTGGGGGTGCCGCCCATTGCGGACACAAAAAAGCCGACCCCACGGGTCGGCTCAGGTCCAGGAGCTGGGATTACTTGGCCGCAGCAGCCATGTAATCCACGGCAGCACGCAGGTCTGCATCCGATGCCTGGGTGCCGCCGCGTGCTGGCATACCGCCCTTGCCCTGCACGGCATTGGCATACACCGCATCCATGCCAGCAGCCAGGCGAGGAGTCCAGGCGGTTTTGTCTCCAAACTTGGGTGCGCCTGCGATGCCGGCACCATGGCACACCTGGCAAGCCTGCTTGTACAGATTCTCGCCATTGGCCGATGCCGTGGTGGTTGCGGCTGCCGCCGGTGCCGCGGCAGCGGCAGTGGCTGGAGCTGCGGGAGCCGCAGGAGCACCTGCGGCCGCTGGTACTGCAAAGGTGGCGCCAGCAGCATTCGCCATGTAGACCACCGCACGGGCTATCTCGGTGTCATTGAACTCGCCACCACCCTGTGGTGCCATGGCATTCTTGCCCTTGAGTGCGGACTGAACCAGTGCGTCCAGGCCCGTCTTGATGCGTGGGCCCCAGGCGGCAGCATCCCCGAGCTTGGGAGCGCCTGCTGCGCCCGTGGTGTGACAGGCGGCGCATTGGCCCTTGAAGACATCCTCACCACCGCGCAGTGGGCGGTTGGCGTCGCGGATTTCCACCAATCCCACCTTCTGGATGCGCTCGGCAATGGCTTTTTCGGGATTGGCCGAGCCCGCCGCCGTCTTGTTGTCGGAAGTGACATACAGGACGAGGCCAATGATGGCGAAGATAGGAATCACAAACGAGAAAATGACCGCGACCAGCAGCTGCTTGGGGTTTTTGATCGGGCCGGTATGCGCTTCTTCGTGATGGTTGTTATCGCTCATGACGTCCTCAGTGTATCGGGGGCTTGATGAAATCAACCTTCGATTATAGATGTGATGATGTATTGCCAGTGCAGACTGCGACGCCTTCGATGGAGGTGCATAGACTCCGGGTGGCACAAGCGAGCTCACAGGCCCGCGACAGAGGAGCCGCAGGCGCGACGATGTGTCGGCGCCTCTGGCCTTTTGTTGTTGCGATTGGGTGCGCGCAGCGCATGATTCCGCAATGGATTTTTGGGTGTTCGAGTGCTTGCTCGTGCAATAATCGCAGGATTGGTTCAGTGCATCTCATGCGGCTGTAGCTCAGTGGATAGAGTATTGGCCTCCGAAGCCAAGGGTCGTGGGTTCGATCCCCGCCAGCCGCGCCATCCCTCACACGGTTTTAGCCAGTAAAACCTTCACAAAACGCCAACCGACCGGGTTGGCGTTTTTGTTTCTGGTCCTCTGCTGGTCGTCGGCAGGTGGGGCTGGATCAGGGTCAAGCCAAGCGTCGGTCTGCATCACAACTCTGCACTAGCAGTGAATCCAAACTCATTCACCGGAATTTCAGGCGGAGTGAATCTGACGGTAAAGCCGAACTCAGATTTCTCTGTCACTTCGGCACGACTTCCGGCTGGGAGGTTGTGAAACTCAAGCTGGGGCGGAATGCGCATCGGAACGGCAAAAAGTACGCGATAGACATTCGCCCCCAGTCCCAAAATCAATGGCTTGCTTGGGAGATTCTCGGGAGTCTCAACTTTGATGAGATTCTTACTTAGAACATCCAACACTTCTGATGCGAGCCTAGCCTTTTCTTCGTGACTCGTGGATGCGCGTAGTTTGTCCCAAGTCTCGGAAGCGCGTCTCATGCCTTTGTACTGCGTGAGCACGGCAGCCAACACTTCGTCTCTCTGGCCAGATGCTGCCAGTGCTCGCTCATACCGTGCTAATGTGGCAAGCGTAGCGTTGATATCCGGAAGCTGCTTTAGCGTGGATTCGGTGTTCCTCTCGATGCGCGCGAGCTGCGCGTCTGCATCCGCACGAGATCTTAGACTGTCATACGCACCGACAGCAAGTGCGATGCCGGAAACGACCGGCAATATGACGGTGACGACAAATGCAATGGGATAGTTTTGTAACAAGTCCACTTGGAGATGCCTTCTTCTAACTTGGCGATATGCGAACGCCGGATTGCCGAGCGTCGACACATTGGCGAGACGTGTCCATCACCACCATATATTGCCACGCGCTGAAGGCGGCGGCGAGCAGCACAATCATTCGGCTGGACACATTGAGCTTTGCGGTCTGAAGGACTGGTATGGGTTCGATGTCTAAACGCCCGCTCAGCGTCGTCCAGAATCACTGATTGGTGTACCCACCCGATAGGGGTCTATAACGCCCAAACTACACCTCCAGCGGTTGTCAGGGTCTTGGAACGGCTTGGATCAAGCAGGGTGACATAGCCCAGGATATTTCGTAATATCGACCCCGGTAGCCCTTCACTGCAGGACTACCTTCATGACCACGCAAACGAGGCCTACCAAGGCACGCAAAGTACCTTTCGAGACGGTGATCGATTTCACCGTGGCCAATTTCAAGAATGCCATGCTGCTCGTGCAGTCGCATGGCATCAACCAAGTCCAGTTCTGTTCCAGGACCGATAAGGGCTTCCACGCCCAGGTCTACCCGGACAAGGTCACCTTCTACGCCAGCTACTGCCTGCCACGTCGGCTGGGTCTTCACGCGCGTCGTCCAGGCAAGGTCCAGGTCGGTGTGCTTGGATTGCACACCATCGCGCAGGCCCGGGAGAAGTATCTGGAGGTACGGCGCAATGCCTACGCCGGGATTGATCCCAAGGCTGTCAACCCAAGAACCATGACGTATGGCCAGTTCCATGAAGAGCACTACCGGGTGCAGTGTGTCAGCCGTGGCAAGAAGACGTTAAAGACCGATCGGCAGCGGTATGAATCCTGGATCAAGCCGGATTTCGCCGGATTGGCCTTGCCCGAGATCACGCTGACGCATGCCAATAAGCTGGTCGTGAAGATGCAGGAGGCGGGGCGCGCAGCGGCCACGATTCGAAACGTCGTGGGCCAGTTCTCCAGTAGCCTTAACTTGGCGGTGGAGCTGGGGTTCTTGGAAAGGAACCCATTGAAGTCGATCCGCTTGCCAAGGGTCTACAACCGAAAGACGGCCACGTTCACCCTGCAGGAGATGTCGACCTTCATGGCAGCCGCAACCAAGCGACCGGAAATCGTCGCATCACGGTTGCTGATGCTGTTGGCGCTGACCGGTGCCAGGTTGGGGGAGGCCACGGCAGCTGAATGGGATGACATAGACCTTGAATCTGGGGTGTGGCGTCTCAAAACCCAGAAATCCGGCAAGCCCGGGGTGATCTACCTCTCCAGTGCGGCCAAGACCGTATTGAGGGAGGTCCAGCCATTTCAGCGGGCGGGCAAAGTGTTCCCGGGGTGCAAGGGCAACATCACGCTGTCACGCCCCATTCGCTTGTTCAAGCGCATCCTGCTGGATGCGGGAATCACCACCTATTACCGTATCCATGACCTCAGGCACGCATGGTGCACCCAGCTTATTGAAGCCGGTGTGCCCATAGAAATCGTGAGCCAAGGGGCTCGACATGCCACGCCCAGCACCACACGCATCTACATCCAGCCGCATGCGGAGGCGTTGATGGCAGCGAATGAGGTGCTGGCGCGACTGCTGGCCGACAGTGCCACGCGGTTGGCTGTGGCGGCTTGATTCGGTTTCTTGGCTGATCTACCGGCCAAGAATCTGCACACATCGGTTTGGCGAAGATAAACCGCAAGCGGACGAGCAGAGGACGTCTTCGTCTGCCGGGCATTTGATCAGTGACCAGCTCCGGCAAAACCGAAAAAATCAACTGGGTCGACGAGGTGTTGTACCCGTCGAATCTATGTCAATCGAAAGGGGAAGATATGGAAGAGATGACTGTGCAAGCGGTCGCCGCAACAGTGGAAACCGTTGCAGCCGAAATTCAAAGTAAGGCGCCTGTTAGCGTTCAGGCTTCAGGGCCCAAGGTTGGAGCAGTGGACGACACGCTCTACACCACAGAGGAACTGGCGGCTTGGCTGATGATTTCGCCGTCAACCATCGAGAAGGACCGCTCACTGGGGCGGGGTAGCTACCCAGTGTTTGTGAAGGTGGGAGGGCGACGGGTGATGTACCGCCATGCAGACGTTATTGCCTGGTTGCATGGGAATCGGTACAACAATGACTTTTCGCGAGTAATTTAGGTTGCTTATGAAGTAAATAGATCTGCCAAGTCAACCTCACTCGCCTTCGCAGCAATCAACCGAATTTTCTTCGCCTTCAGAGCGTCGAAGCCGTTGAGCTTGATCTTGTTGTACTGGTTAGCGGCGGTTCCAAACACCTTTTCCATCCTGGCCACGAATTGCGTGGACATCGCCTCCGGAACCACGATGTCGATCCGGCGGTCAGGGTGGCAGCGCAAGATATCGTTAAAGTGCTCGTCGGCGTTGTTGAATGAGTAGCCCACGACGACAACGTGTTCAGCCTGCTTGACCCATTCGGACGCTTGGCTCCAAAGCTCGATGTACCGGTGGGAAAGAATCGGCTTCAGCCGAAGCGGTGGAACCAGTGCTGGAATCACATGCCGCTGCTGTCTGAGGTCATCGGAACTCACGTCCACATTCGGAGTCACGACTTCCCGAATGAACTTCGCGGGGTCGCAATTGAGGATGTCATCGACCGGAAGCAGGTCGCGTGTATCCATGCGGACGTAATCGCTCAATCCGCCATGGAAGTAGATGGTTTTTGCGGCGCCGAGGCTTTGCTCAAGGAAGGCGGTGTAGTTCAGCGTGATCGCGCGGAGGTCGTCGGGCACCTTGCCGTAGAAGGGCAACGGGCTTGCGGCATGCGCTTCGAGAACTTCCTTCTGCTTCGCTACGAGGTAGGCCCACAGTGCCCAGGCGATGTACAGGTAGTTTTTGATGTCGGCAGGCTTGTCGTTGTAGAAGCCCAAGAACTTTTCGATCAGCAGCGTTTCGATGTTGAGCATGTCTGCGCCCAGCGCAGCCGCGACCTCGTGGCGCTCAGAGCTGAGCCCCAGCTTCAAGGTTCTTTTCAACACCGTCTTGAAGGTGTCGGACAGCGAGAGCTTGTGAATGTCGAGGATCGAATCGCTGTCGATCAGTTCGTCGGCATCCTTCGGGAACACCTCGCGAATCAAGGCCTCGGTGTCGGCATCAAGTTGGCTCTCCTCAGCGATGGTTGCCAGCTTGTTGAAAAGGCGGATGATGAGTTCGCCATGCTTGCGAATGCCTTCTTGGTCTTCCCCAAGATGCGCGATGGCGTCTTGTACCCTTTGAACCATAGCCTTCTGCTCGTGGGGCTCCCTGGTGGCGATCTTGTCGACAGCGCGGGCGATCATGCTGTTGAAGCTGAATCGCAGTCCCGGGAGCATGTCGCGCAGCGCCGTCTCAACGTCCTTACCGGGGCCATCAAGATAGCGGGTTACGTCCGCCAGCAGGGTGTTAGCTAAGGGGAAGTCAATGCCGGTCGTTCGGTCAACGCCGGCGCCCAAGATCAGAAGGTGTTTGGTCATTTTTTCTCCCTGAGTGTTGATGTTCTTGTTACTTCACCAGCTCCATCAGCTTGCCGAAGCTGTCCACCACGTCGTACTTGACCTGCTCCGGGGCGAACTTCTCATTGATGTCGTCGAAGAACTTGCGGGCGCACTTGATCTTGGTTTTCTCGATCTCGCGCAACTCCATGCTGGACATCGAGCCCTTGGTCTCGGCCACGAAGTAGACGTGTTTGACCGCGCCTTCCTTGAATGAGATGGCCCAGTCGGGGTTGTAGTCGCCCACCGGCGTGGGGATCAGGAAGCCACGGGGGAGCTTGGCGTAGACCACGACTTCGCTGCTGGTGTCCAGTTCCTTCACGAACTGGCGTTCGATGTTGGAGTCGGTCAGCACGTAGTCGTAGATGTGGCGTTGCAGCTTGTCGCCGGCCTTGCTGAAGTCCTGCTTGGTCAGGCCCGCCGTGAAGATGTCGAGGTCGAACTTGTCTTCCACGGGGTCATATGCCAAGTACTCGATGATGACAGTGGCCTTCTGCTCGTTAATCAAGCGGACGGCTTCGGCGATGAAGCTCTCGGGATTGGTCTTGAACTGCGCGAAGACCGCAACGTTCATGCCCTTCAGGATTTCAGCAATCGTGCGGCGGGTGAGCTGTGTGCCTTCCGCCAGCTTGCCGATCAGGTCGTATTTGACGGCCGAGTGCACTGACAGGCGGTTGACCTCGGTTTCAGTGGCCTTGAGCTTGAACGCTTCGCCCGACTTGATGTCGTCGTAGGTAGCAACTTCGGCTTGCTCGCCGCGCTGGATCGTGTACTGCAACGGGGTGACGCGAAGCCCCGCGTCTTTGTCGTTCAAAACGACCACGGCCTTCTGGATCAGTTCGGCCTCTTCGAAGCTGACGCTGTAGGCCGCCTTGCGGTTGATACGGCTCCAAAGGGCCTTGAACTCTTGCTTGTCGAAGTTGGCGTTGAGCGGGTTCTTCTTGGGACGGCGGTCGTCGCCGATCTCGGGCAACTGGCTGGCACTGAACACACTGTCGATCAGCTGGTAGACCTGCGCCGCATACGGCTTCAGCTCTGGCGGCAGCTCGGCCAGGGTCTCAGCCTTCTTGGCGTCGTGATACGTGCCGGTAATGCGGTCAGCATCGTCGGTGTAGTCGTTCTTGAGCAGGTACTTGTAGATCTGCTTCGCCAACTGCGGGGTGACTTCTACGTCGCCAGCGGCCGTCTTCATTACCTTGCCTGTGAAGAATGCTTCGTCAGCAATCTTCGGACGGGCAGACAGCGAGTCGCTGATGTCCTTCTGCAGCGCCGCGACGAAGTCCTTGTAGCTCTCACTCGCCACAACGGTCAGCACGTTCACATCATGGACGATGGCAGGATGGTCCATGCGGTCGCCGTGCTGATTGACGGACAAGCGCAGGCCGCGGCCGACTTCCTGACGGCGTGAGATCGTGTTGTCGCTGTGCTTGAGCGCGCAGATGACGAACACGTTGGGGTTGTCCCAGCCTTCGCGCAGGGCCGAATGCGAGAAGATGAAGCGCACCGGTTCATCCAGCGACAGCAGACGCTCCTTGTTCTTCAGGATGAGGTCGTAAGCCTCTACGTCGTTGGACAGCCCGGCGTTCTCGCCGCGCTTCTCAATGTCCGGGTCAACGTCGCGCTTGGTCTTTTTGTCGATGGAGAAGTGACCTTGCCCCTGAAAAGTGGAGTTCTTAGTCCTTGTTGAAAATACCGACAAGGAGTCAAGGAATGACAGCAGCAAAGCAGGTGCGTGCGCAGTACACGCAGGAGTTCAAGTTGGAGGC
>JAHFQI010000179.1 GCA_023259355.1 Comamonadaceae bacterium | reverse complement strand
TCTGCGGGTTGATCGACACGCCGCCGAACACGACGGCGGTTTTCAGCCGCACCGGCAGGTGCTGCGAGAGGACGCGGATCGTCTCGCCGGCCTGCGCCGCGAGTTCGCGGGTGGGCACGAGGATCAGGGCCTGGGTGCGCCGCGGTGTCTCGATGCGCCCCTCCATCAGTTGCTGCAGCATGGGCAGCACAAACGCCGCCGTTTTGCCGGATCCCGTTTGCGCGGAGCCCAGGACATCGCGCCGGCGCAGGATTTCAGGGATGGCTGCGGCCTGGATGGCCGTGGGCACGAGGTAGCCCCGCTCGCTAGTGGCGCGGGTGAGTGGGTCAGAAAGCCCGAGTGAAGTGAAAGACATGGGCCAGTTTAAGCTGCCGCGCTGCGCGCCCGGTGACGCGAGGGTGCCTGCGGGCTGTATTTGACGGGCGGAAGCGGCTTTGTCACCATCGAGAACCTGCAGGCATCGGAGAAGCGCCATGAGCCCTGAAACAAGCGGACAAACGGATTTCTGCATCGTGCTGACCACGACCGCCACCGAGGCCGATGCGGAGGCCCTGGCCCAGAGGGTCGTGCTGGCGGGCCTGGGCGCCTGCGTGCAGGTGCAGCGCATCAAGAGCTTTTATCTGTGGAAGGGTGAAGCCTGTGCCGATCCCGAGCATCTGCTGCTCATCAAGACCCGCAAGGCGCAGTACCACCGGCTCGAAGATTTCATCCGCACCCACCACAGCTACGAAACCCCGGAGATCGTGCAGATCCCGATCGAGGCCGGGTCGGACGGTTACCTGGAATGGGTGGCGGCCAATTCGGTGGGATGACGGCGGTGCCGGGCTACACCAGCCCGGCGTCGGTCAACTCCCGCTTCAGGTAGGCGTAGTAGATCGGGGCGGCAACGATGCCGGGCAGCCCGAAGGCGGCCTCCATGGCCAGCATCGCCAGCAGCAGCTCCCAGGCCTGCGCGGAAATGCGCGCGCCGACGATGCGGGCGTTGAGAAAATATTCGAGCTTGTGCACCACGACCAGGAAACCCAGCGAGGCCATCGCGATGTGCGGCGAATGGGCCAGGCTCACCACCACGATCACCGCGTTCGAGATCAGGTTGCCCACCACCGGCAGCAGGCCCGCCACGAAAGTCAGAACGACCATGGTCTTGGTGAACGGCAGATGAACCCCAAACAGGGGCAGGACGACCATCAGGTACAGCGCCGTGAACAGCGTGTTGATGGCCGAAATCCGCACCTGCGCAAACACGATGCGCCTGAAGGCCTCGGCCAGCCGGCCGGCGCGTTCGGTCAGCGCGGCCGCCAGCGCCTTGGCGGGCGCCCGGGAGCCGACTTCGCGCAGTGCCAGCATGGCGCCCACGATCAGGCCCACCAGCACATGGGCGGCCATCACGGCGGCGTCCTTGCCGGCGAGCTGCAACTCACCGACGTGGGCCCGCAGCCAGTGCACGACGGCGCTCTTGATGCCGTCCGAACTGTCGGGCAGGGCGTTCACCAGCCACTCGGGCAGGGAGCGCCGTGAATTTTCCAGAATTTCGGCCATCTTTTGCGCCAGGGCCGCGAGGTTGCCCGAGTCACTCCGGAAAAAGCCAATCAGCAGCGCAATGCCCAACACGATGCCGCCGATGACCCCCGTGGCCATCAACAGCACCGTGGCCTGCCGGGCGCGCACGCTGGACAGCCGGCTTTCAAGCAGCGGCGCGCCCAGGTGAACCAGTTCATAAACCAGCAAACCCGCCAGCAGGGCGGGCAGCAGGTGCAGCTTGATCACGAGCGTGAGGGCGGCGGCCATGAGCAGCCACGAGGCTTGCTGCATGCGGTCGAGGGTCATCGGGAAGGGTGATTTTTTCATCGGTTGCGAGTATGGGCCTACATCGACCAGATGCGCGGGTTGGCGCCGGGCAGCTGCCAGAAATGCCCGCGCCAGGCGGCGCGCACGCGTTTCATCAAGTCCATGGCGGGCTCCACCAGGGGGGCCAGCGCGCGCACGACGATCACCTGGCTGTTGACGCTGGTCGCGCCGGCAGTGGCGGCCAGCGCGTGCGCATCGATCACCTCGCGGGCCACATCCAGCGCGGCCTGCCGGCGGTGGCGCTCCAGCGCGCTGCCAGCGACGAAAAAGATCGACGCCATGCAGCGCTGGCCGGCCAGGCCCAGCGGGCTGTCCAGCAGGCGCTGGTCGCACGCATCGATCCGGCCGCGCTCCAGCCAGAGGCCGGGGATCTCGATGTGCTGCTGGAAGCGGCCGGTCTCGAAAGGCAGATTCGCGCCGGGCAGCCCCAGCGCGGTCACGTCCCAGCCGATCAGTTCGGCGCCGGGCGCCAGCGCCATCGTCAGGCGGTTTTCGGCCTGGCAGGCGTTGTAGCAAATGGCCTCCAGCGGCAGCCATTCCAGGCGTGCGTCCTCGGCCACCGACAGCTGCGTGCGCTGCAGGGCGGGTTCACCCGCCGACCGGTAAAAGCGTGTGGCGCCGGGCGTGGTGATCAGTCCGTGCGCGCCGGGTGCCACCGCGGCGGTGATGTCCAGCGTGTCGCCGCCCACCAGGCCGCCTGGCGGGTGGACCAGCACGTTGTGGCAGACCGCGTCGCCCTCCGGGTACAGGCTTTGCAGGATGCGCAGCGGGCCGTCGTGCCGGTGGCGGGCGACGGTGCGGCCGGCTTCAAGGCTGTAATCGAGTTGCAGTCGGGCGTGCCAGGTCATTGAGGAGGGGATGAAAGGGGTGTGTACTCTGGTGAATGTAGCGAACTTTGGACCATGGGCACTTGCCGCCGGCCGGCATTTTCGCGCGTCGCGCGGACCGGCCAGGCGCTCTTTTTGCTAGGATTCGCCGCGAGAGTAGAAGCGTTCACCCCTCGCCATGGCGCAGGGCCGGAAATTGCTCTCGGTTCAACTTCCGTCCAAGGAGCGCTTCCCATGTTGGTGACCCAACAACCCGTTTTTCGCAAGTTCTGGCATGCCGTCATGCCGCTGTCGGCCCTGGCCGATGGCCCCAAACCCTTCACCCTGCTCGGCGAGGCCATCGTCGTGTTTCTGGACGAGCAAGGCCGGCCCGCGGCGCTGCGCGACCGCTGCTGCCACCGCACGGCCAGACTGTCAAAAGGCTGGTGCGTGGACGCCGCCGGCAAGGCCTGCGGCCAGGGGCGCCTGCAGTGCGGCTACCACGGCTGGACCTACGACCGCACCGGCGCCGTGGTGGCCATTCCGCAGTACGAGGCCGGCCGCGCCGTGCCGCCCGACTACAAGACCACGGCCTACCCCTGCCAGGCGCGCTACGGCTACGCCTGGGTCGCGCTGGAAGAACCCATTGCCGACATCCCCGAGGTGCCGGAGTTCGGCGCCGCCGGCTGGCGCACGATCTTCCAGTTCCACGAGGTCTGGGCGACCAGCCCGATGCGCGCGCTGGAAAACTCGTTCGACAACGCGCACTTCAGCTTCGTGCACCGCGCCACCTTCGGCGTGGCTTCCAACCCCAAGCCGAGCCGGTACGAATTCGTCGAGAACGACACCGGCTTTTACGCCGAGACGGTGATCGATGCGGTCAACCCCGGCCCATTCCAGCGCATCAGCGGCGTGAGTGATCCGGTGACCACGCGCCACATGCGCAACGCCTATTTCCTGCCGTTTTCGCGGCGGCTGGACATCGAGTACCCCGGCGTGGCCGGCCGGCCGGGCCGGCGTCACGTCATCATCAATTGCTTCACGCCGATCGACGACGGCCACATCCAGCTGTGCCAGTGGCTGTTCCGCAACGACACCGAGGCGGATTGCCCCGCGCAGCTGCTGATCGACTTCGACACCGCCATCACGCGCGAGGACAAGGACATCCTGGAATCCACCGACCCGGACGCCCTGGTCGATCTGCGCCGGCGCGGCGTGGAGTACTCGATGGACTCCGATCGCCCCGGCATCCTCATTCGCAAGAAGCTGATGGCATTGCTGGCCCGCCATGGCGAAGCAGAGGTGCATCGATAGCGCGGCCGACAGCGCGGCAATGGGCCGCCCGGCGACACCTGGGGCGCCGATTCTTGTCAGCGCTTCCAGAAATCCCGATGCAGCGCCGCGATCTCGTCCTCGACGTCGAGCACCGGGCCGATGACTTCCACGGGCTTTTGCCCGGCGGCCAGCACGGTGCGGCAGGGCAGGTCCATGGTCGGGTTCTCGCCGTGGTTGCCGGTGAGTTCCAGCAGGCGCCGCTCGGTCATGCCGTAGACCAGCCGCCCGATGTTGGCCCAGTATTGCGTGCCCGCGCACATGGCGCAGGGCTCGACGGTGGTGACCAGCGTGCACTGCCAGAGGTCATCGGCCGTGAAGTTGGTGGCCGCGGTGCGCGCCAGTGTCGATTCGGCGTGGTTCACCGTGTCCACATTGCCCTGCTCGGCCAGCACGGTCTCGCCATCGGGGGCGACCAGGATGGCGCCGAACGGGTGGCGGCCCAGCGCCATGGCGCGTCGCGCCACGTCGTTGGCGCGACGCAGGTGACGGACGACCTGGTCGGGGTTCACAGGCGTACCTTCGCGCCTTCAATGGCCTTGTGAGCCGCGGTGCGCCCAGGCGGTGGTGTGGTTCTCGATGGCGCTGAACAGTTCGTACATCACCATCGCCATGGCGCCCACCACCAGCAGGCCGGCAAACGCCAGGCCCATCTGCATGGCCGAGCCGGCGGAAATCAGCAGGTAGCCGATGCCCTCGTTGGCGGCTGTCATCTCCGACACCGTGGTGCCGACGAAGGCCAGCGTGATCGCGACTTTCAGGGAGCCGTAGAAGTAGGGCATGGAGCGCGGCAGGCCCACTTTGACCAGCACGTCCCAGCGTTTGGCACCGAGCACGCGCAGCACGTCTTCCAGCTCGGGCTCCAGCGTGGCCAGGCCCGTGGCGATGTTCACCATGATCGGGAAGAAGCTGATCAGGAAGGCCGTGAGCACGGCCGGCCCGACGCCGATGCCGAACCACACCACGAGGATGGGCACGAAGGCCGCCTTGGGCAGGGCGTTGAAGGCGGTCATCAGCGGGTACACGGCGGCGTAGGCGACGCGGGAGCTGCCGATCACGAAGCCCAGCAGCACGCCGACCACGATGGCAATGCCGAAGCCGACCATCGTCACCCAGAAGGTGCGCCAGGCGTGGCCTGCGATGAGGCCGCGGTATTCGATGAACTGGTTCCAGATGCGCAGCGGGCTGGGGAAGATGAATTCCGAGACGTTGAAGGCCGAGCAGACGATCTGCCAGACCGCGATCACAACCACCAGCAGCAGCCAGGGCGACCAGCGTTCGACTTGTTTCATGTTCATGGCGCGTCCCTGCTTTACTGGTTGATGGCCGTGCCGGTTTTGCGCATGGCCCCGATGTGGCCGCGCAGCTCATGCACGATGTCGGTGAAGGCGGGGGTGTAGGTGATCTCCAGGTCGCGCGGACGCGGCAGGTC
Organism: Comamonadaceae bacterium; assembly: GCA_023259355.1. Lineage (GTDB taxonomy): Bacteria > Pseudomonadota > Gammaproteobacteria > Burkholderiales > Burkholderiaceae_C > JAHFQI01. Next base: position 2,215 of record JAHFQI010000179.1, on the reverse strand, counting down.
GATTTCCCTGCGGACGACGAAGCGGCCGGGGCTCTTGCTCATCACGTACACCGTGTCGGCCAGGAACACCGATTCGCGCAGGTCGTGCGTGACCAGGATCACGTTGAATTGCTGCTCGGTCCAGAGGTCGCGCAGGATGCACCAGAGCTCCTCGCGTGTGAAGGCGTCGAGCGCACCGAAGGGCTCGTCGAGCAGCAGCATCTTGGGTTCGTGGATCAGCGCGCGGCAGATGCTGGCGCGCTGTTGCATGCCGCCCGAGAGCTGCCAGGGGAACTTGTCCTCGTAGCCGGCCAGGCCGACCTTTTGCAGCAGCTTGCGGGCGCGCTCCTCGTAGTCCTTGCGTTTGGCCTTGAAGTTGCTGCGGTAGGGCTCGACGATCTCCAGCGGCAGCAGCACGTTGTCCACCGTGGTGCGCCAGGGCAGCAGGGACGAGGCCTGGAACGCCATGCCGGAGATCTTGAGCGGCCCGGTGACGGGCTGGCCGTCGATCCGGATCTTGCCCATCGACGGCATCTTCAGGCCCGTGGCCAACTTCATGAAGGTGGACTTCCCGCAGCCCGAAGGCCCGACGATGGCGATGAACTCGCCTTGCCGCACCTTCAGGTCGATGGCTTCGACGGCGAACTGGTTCTGCTTGAGCAGTTCGTCGTTGTAGGCGAGCCAGACATCCTGAAAATCAACAAACCAGGGGGCTGCGGGGTCTTGCATCTTCTTATTTCTTGGGCAGGACGTTGAGTTCGGCCTTGGAGGGCAGGAAGGAGGCGTTCCACACGGCATCCGGGTTGACGCGGGTCTTGGTGTTGAACGCATCCGACACCTGCGAGGCCATGAGCGACAGGCGCGGGCCGTTGACCTGGCCGAAGCCTTCGGCGCGGGCGTTCGGGCTGTTGATGACGGTGTCGATGGCCAGCTTCAGGCGCCGGGTTTCGAGTTCGACGTTGATGATGCCGTCGCGCGCCTTCACGTCGGCGATCGCGGCCGCCGGGTTGCCGATCACGTCCTTCATGCCCTTGGCGAAGGCCGCCAGGAAGGCTTTGACGGCCGCCGGGTTCTCCTTGAGGATCTTGGGCGAGGCGATGATGGCGTTGCCGTAGAGCTTCACGCCGTAGTCGGGGTAGGGCAGGACCACCACGTCCGCCGCCTTGACGCCGCGCGCCTCCAGGTTGAGCAGCGAGGTGAAGGTGAAGCCGGTGATGGCGTCGATGTCGCCGCGCACCAGCATGGTTTCACGCAGCGGCGGGTCCATGGCGGTCCACTGCACGCCAGTGATGTTGTTGGCCTTGGAGAAGATCGGGAAGGCGCGGCGGCCGGCATCGAACACTGGTGCGCCGAGCTTCTTGCCATTGAGGTCCTTCGGGCTGGTGATGCCCGACTTCTTGAGCGCCATCACCGAGGCCGGCGTGTCGTTGTAGACCATCATGACGGCCACGGGTTTGTTCGGTGCGTCGGGGTTGTTGGCGTGGAATTCCATCAGGGCCGCGAGGTCGGCAAAGCCCATGTCGTAGGCGCCCGAGGCCACGCGGGTCACGGTGCCGCCGGAGCCGTTGCCGGCGTCCACCGCCACATTGAGCTTGGCTTCCTGGAAGTAACCCTTGGCGGCGGGGGTCAGAAACAGGGCGGCCGGGCCCTCGAAGCGCCAGTCGAGCTGGAACTTGATCGGGGTGGTCTGCGCTTGCGCGCCGCCGAACGCGGCGGCAGCGACCAGGGCCGCGGTGGTTTTCAGGAAGATGCGCTTTTTCATGGGAACTCCAGCCTTGATAGTGAACGATGAAGGTTAGCAAAAAGGGTGCCAGTGCCTCGCGCCTGCGCACCCCAAAGCCGCCTATTGTCACCTGCAGGCTGGGCCGGTCATGTCCCGGTAAACCCCAAAAGGGTGCGTTCGCCCCCTCTGGGTGCCGATGGCTGCGGATCAGCGAACGGCGCTGGCGTTGGCCACGGCGAGCGCGGTCATGTTGATCACCCGTCGCACGGTGGACGAAGGTGTCAGCACGTGGGCCGTGGCGGCCGCGCCCAGCAGGATCGGGCCCACCGTGACGCCGTGGCCGCCGGTGACCTTCAGCACGTTGAACAGGATGTTCGCGGCATCGAGATTCGGGCAGATCAGGATGTTGGCCTCGCCCGTGAGCGTCGTTTCCATGAGGGACGCGTGGCGGATGTCTTCCGACAGGGCGGCATCGCCATGCAGCTCACCGTCGCACTCGACTTCGGGCGCGAG
>JAHFQI010000178.1 GCA_023259355.1 Comamonadaceae bacterium | reverse complement strand
CCCCCCGCGCCATCACGTCCACGCTGCACGCCCCGCTGCAGCGTTTCGCCCTGCAAACCCTGCAGCGCCAGCTGCGCGAGCTGCAGGGGCGCAACGTCGAGGACGGCGCGGTCGTGGTGCTCGACAGCGCCACCGGCGAGGTGCTGGCCTGGGTCGGTTCGTCGGGCGAACTCAGCGGTGCGGCGGAGGTGGACGGCGTGCTCGCGCCGCGCCAGCCCGGCTCCACGCTCAAGCCCTTTCTCTATGCGCAGGCGATCGCCGAACAGCGCCTCACCGCCGCCTCGCTGCTCGAAGACGCACCGACCCACATCCCCACCGCCGGCGGCCTGTACATCCCGCAGAACTACGACCGGCAGTTCAAGGGCTGGGTCTCGGTGCGCACCGCACTGGGCGCTTCGCTCAACGTGCCGGCCGTGCGCACGCTGGTGATGGTCTCGCCCGAGGCCTTCGCCCGGCAGTTGCGCACCCTCGGCCTGCCACTGAAGGAAACGGGCGACTACTACGGCCACAGCCTGGCACTCGGCAGCGCCGAGGTGCCGCTGCTGGCGCTGACCAATGCCTACCGCGCACTGGCCAACGGGGGACTCTTCAGCGAGGTGTCGTACCTGTCCGCACCCCGGCCCTCTGCCGGCGGACGCGGCGGCTCAGGCCCCCCGGCCCTCGACCCGCGGGCCGCCTTCATCGTCGGCGACATCCTGAGCGACCGCAACGCCCGCGCCCGCACCTTCGGCAGCGACAGCCTGCTGGCCACGCGCTTCTGGAGCGCGGTGAAGACCGGCACCAGCAAGGACATGCGCGACAACTGGGCCGTGGGCTGGTCCCAGCGCTACACCGTCGGCGTGTGGGTCGGCAACGCCAGCGGCGCGCCGATGCACGACGTCAGCGGCACCAGCGGCGCGGCGCCGGTCTGGGCCGCCGTGATGCAGCACCTGCACGCGCGCACGCCGAGCCGCGCCCCGGCGCCGCCCGCGGGCCTGCAGGCCGTGCGGGTGCGCTTCGACCCGCAGCTCGAAGCGGCCCGCGAGGAATGGTTCATGCCCGGGACGGCGCAAGACCGATTCACGGTCACTTCAACCGCCGGCAACCCGGAGATGGCCGGGGACTCAGCCAGGAAAAATCCGGGGAAGCCAGCGATGCCCGCGCAGCAGGCCAGCCGCATTACCGCGCCCGCCGATGGCACCATCGTCGCGCTCGACCCCGACATTCCACCAGCCCGCCAGCGGGTTCGCCTCACGGCCGATGGCGCGGGCGCGCGCTGGCTGATCGACGGAAAACCCCTGGCGGTGGGCGCCGCCGCGCAGTGGCTGCCCTGGCCGGGGCGCCACCGCGTGACGCTGGTCAACGCGGGCGGCCAGGCGCTCGACGAAATCCGCCTGGAAGTGCGCGGCGCGGGCCTCAGGAACCTCGCCCAGAAATAATTTCAATCGACGAAGGGCGGTATTCAAACACGCCGCCGACTCGGCTCGCTACGATGCAGCCACCGCCCCCAAAGCCCCATCAGAAACCTTCTGGAGACCCACCATGCCCGTCATCACCAATATCGAGGACCTGCGCGTCCTGGCCGAAAAACGCGTGCCGCGCATGTTCTACGACTACGCCGACTCCGGCAGCTGGACCGAAAGCACCTACCGCGCCAACGAGGCCGACTTCCAGAAGATCAAGCTGCGCCAGCGCGTGGCCGTCAATCTGGAAAACCGCAGCACGGCCACGAAGATGGTGGGCATCGACGTGAAGATGCCTGTCTGCATCGCGCCCGTGGGCCTGACGGGCATGCAGCATGCCGACGGCGAGATCCTGGCCGCCAAGGCGGCCGAGAAATTCGGCATTCCGTTCACGCTGTCCACCATGAGCATCTGCTCCATCGAGGACATCGCCGAGCACACGACAGCCCCCTTCTGGTTCCAGCTCTACATGATGCGCGACCGCGATGCCATGGCGCGCATGATCGAACGCGCGCGCGCGGCCCGCTGCAGCGCCCTGGTGCTCACGCTGGACCTGCAGGTGATCGGCCAGCGCCACAAGGACCTGAAGAACGGCCTCACGGCGCCACCGCGGCCGACGCTGGCCAACATCATCAACCTGGCGACCAAGCCGCGCTGGTGCCTGGGCATGGCGGGCACGCGCCGGCACACCTTCCGCAACCTGGTGGGCCACGTCAAGGGCGTGAGCGACATGCGTTCGCTGGCCGCCTGGACCAACGAGCAGTTCGACCCGCGCCTGTCGTGGCCCGATGTGGCCTGGGTCAAGGAGCGATGGGGCGGCAAGCTCATCCTCAAGGGCATCCAGGACGTGGAAGACGCGAAGCTGGCGGTCGCCAGCGGCGCCGATGCCATCGTGGTCAGCAACCACGGCGGCCGCCAGCTCGACGGCGCGCAGTCGAGCATCGAGGCGCTGCCCGCCATCGTTGCCGAGGTCGGGTCGCAGATCGAGGTCTGGATGGACGGCGGCATCCGCAGCGGCCAGGACGTGCTCAAGGCCTGGGCCCTGGGCGCGCGCGGCACGATGATCGGCCGCGCCATGGTCTACGGCCTGGGCGCGATGGGCGAGGCCGGCGTGACCAAGGCGCTGGAGATCATCCACAAGGAACTCGACGTCACGATGGCGTTCTGCGGCCACACGAAGATCGAAACCGTGGACCAGGGCATCCTGCTGCCGGGCACCTACCCGGTCTGAACGGGCGCTAGGCCAGCAGCACCAGGGTCAGCCCCACAGCCGCGGGCAACGCCTGGATCCACAGGATCCTGCGGCTGGCGGTGGCCGCGCCGTAGACGCCGGCCACCAGCACACACCCCAGAAAAAACAGCTTCACGCCGGTGCCGGCGTCCCCGAGGCCGAGCCCCCAGAACAGCCCGGCGGCCAGAAACCCGTTGTACAGGCCCTGGTTGGCCGCGAGCACCTTGGTCGCGGTGGCGAATTCCCGGGTCTGCCCGAAGGCGCGCAGACCCACCGGCTTGTCCCACAGGAACATTTCCAGCACCAGGATGTAGACGTGAAGCAGGCCGATCAGGCCGACAACGAGATTGGCAACGGTGGACATGGAAAGCGTCAGTGCTGGCCCGCGGGCCGGGGCGGAACGGTCTGCAGGTAGGCGTGCAGCGCCTGGAGGTCGGTGTCGTTGATTTTCGAGATCGAATCAAAGGGCATGACCCGGATGGCACTGCCGTCGGCCCGCTTGCCGCTGCGCATCATGGCCAGGAACTGTGCGGCGTCCTTGTAGCGCACCATGGCGCTGCCCTCGCCCGGCGTCAGGTTGGCCGAAGCGGGCCAGTCGGGCGGGCCGCCTGGAATCTTGCCCCCTGAAAGATTTTCGCCGTGGCAGCCGATGCACATGTTGGCCACGTAGGCGCCGTGCGCGGCGGTCACGCCCGCCGGCACCGGCTGGGCGGGCGGCAGGGCGTGGTTGATGCGCTGCGCCGCATCGGGGATGACATCGAAGCCGTACATCACCCAGGCCGGCAGCGGCAGCTCCACCACCGCCTTGCCGCCGCCCTTGACCGGAGGCAGGCTGCGCACGTAGGCCACCACGGCGGCCAGGTCGTCGTCGGTGAACCGGTTGTAGTCTTCGCTGGGCATGACCATGACGGGCCGGCCGTCGGGCTTGACCCCATGGCGGATGGTGCGCACCCAGTCCACCGGCTGGTATTTCGCCACCACGCCGGCCGGCGTGATGTTCGGCCCGGCGATGTGCGTGCCCTTGCCGTCGTTCACGAAACTGCGGCCCGCACCATGGGCGCCATGGCATTCCGTGCAGCCCCGCGATTCAAAAAGGTATTTGCCGCGCACGAGCGCCGATGCGTCGCGGGTGTACGCCACCGCCGTGACCGGCACGCTGATCTGGCGCATGCGCTTGCGTTCGGCCATTTGCTGGCCCACCAGCGCCGCGCCCATGGCCGCCAGCCCCAGCACCACGATCGTGCCCGAAGTCCATTTGACCCAGGTTTTCATTCCTTGACCCTCCTCAAGTCGCGAAGCGTAGTGGCAAGCTGCCGATCCGGCAAGGGGGACCAATGGGCCCGTGGCAGCGGCACTTACCCCGCCTGCACCTCCATGTGGTACAGCCCCCAGGGACACAGGGCAAAGCGCTCGCTCACGGGTTTGGCGGCCATGTCGGCAAAGCGGTCGGCGTCGTACACCGCCCACAGGGGCCCCAGCCCGCCCAGCGTCATGGGCGCGCCATCCAGGTGGGTGGCGACGATGTAGCGGTACTTGCGCGCATCGGCCAGGCTCAGCGTCACGACGTAGCCGTCCACCGCGCGCAGCAGCAGCCGCGTGCCGTCACCGCCCGCCACGCCGGCGGCCTTGGCCACGTCCGCAAGCAGCGGCCCCTTGAGAACGTGCGGCTTGCCGTCGTACTCGAGCGTGGGCTTGATCGTCACGGCCGGCAACGCGGCCAGCGCGCCGAAGTCAAACACCTGCGCCTTGTCGAAACGGATCTTTTGCTTGACCATCATCTGGTCCAGCGCGGGGTCGATGGCGCCCCGGTTGCCGCGCCCGATCGCGCCGGTCACCGTGAGCAGCCCCGGCCCGGCGGCCCGCTTGCCGGCTGTTTCCGCTTGCGTGGCGCATGACAAGGACAGGCTGCCCAGCGCGGCGGCCGAGAGGAAATGGCGTTTTTTCATGAAGCTTCCTGACGGTGAATGACAGCCGGCATCATGCCGGATCGGAGGCGGAAGGCCCGCTCCCGGCCAAGCGATCCGCCAGCCGCGCCGCCCAGGCCGTGTAGAGTTCCGGCCCCGGATGGAAGCCGTCGCTGGCCATGTGGACGGACTCCTGCGTCAGGTCCAGGGGCACGCGGACGCAGCCCTCGGTGGCGTCCGCAAAGGACTGAAGCGCCACGTTGTAGCGGTGCGCCTGCGCACCCAGGTAGGCGCGCAGCGGCTGCGGCAAGGCCGGGAAAAGGTGCATGGGCGGCACGGACGACAGCAGCACCCGGGTCGCGCCGAAATCCCGGCGCAGCAAGGTGACGAGCTGCTGCTGCCCGGCCAACCAGCGGCCCGGGCTGACGCCGCCGGTGACATCGTTGACGCCCAGCGAAGTCACCACCACATCGAATGGCTCGCGAGGCATCGCCGCCACGGTCTTGAGCGTGTCGTCCGTGGTGGCGCCGGTCCGGGCCACGAGCTTCCACGACACCTCGAACCGCGGCGCCAGCGCGGCCGCCAGCTGCCCCGACAGCGCTTCGTCCTGCGTGGACGCACCCACGCCCGCCGCGGCCGAGTCGCCGAGAATCAGCAGGCGCAACGGGGGGCCACTCCCCATGCGCCCCTCGCGTGCGCCAGGCGGCTCGGGCAACACCGGGATGACGCGCCGCACATGCCAGCCCTGCAGCAGGAGCAGCGGTCCAAGGGCGATGGTGGCGGCCAGGAGCCTCATGGCGTGTCACTCCCCAGCGACCCGAGGCAAGCCTCCAGGCGCTGCTTCCAGCCGATCACCGTGGCACCGTCCGCGCCGCCCTCGTAAAACTGGCCCGGGGCGAACAAGGGACAGTCTTCACCGTTGGCAAGCCGCAGCACCAGGAAATACCAGGACGCATGGCCGGCGTCCTTGCCGAGAAAACCGATGTTGACGCTTGAGATGTCGGCAAACGGAATCAGCCGCTTTCGGCTGCGGAAACGGTTGACGTCCTCGATCGTGATGCGGCGTGCGCCGGGGTCCACGACCACGGTCTGCCGGCCGGTGACGAGGAACGCCGTGGCGCCGATCGCCAGCAGCAGCGCCCCCAGCAGAAAACCCGCCACGTCGTTGGCGCCGGGCGCGCTGAAGTCGCGAAAGCCGATCATCAGCGCCACGCCGGCACCCGCACAGACCGCCGAGAGCGCGATTTTCTTGCCGGGCTGGCTGTGAGAAGTCCAAAGGTCCATGAATGTCCTCCCCGATCGTTCGGTGGCCACTTTGGCGCCTCCACTATAAACCCAGGCCCCTCGCGGCGCTATGCTTGTTGCGTGCCCGACACGCCCGCCCTGCCCCGCCGCATCGCCCATCTGGACATGGACGCGTTCTATGCGTCGGTGGAGTTGCTGCGGTACCCGCAGCTCAAGGGCCTGCCGGTGGTGATCGGCGGCGGGCGGCGGCGGGTCGATGACATGCTGGCGCAGCTGCAGCAGGAGCGCCCCGAACGGGAATGGACGTCCGACCAGCTCGGCGAGATTCCCGTGGATTTTTTCCCCGTGCTCAAGGACTACACCGGGCGGGGCGTCATCACCACGGCCACCTACGCGGCGCGGCAGTTCGGCGTGGGTTCGGCCATGGGCATGATGAAGGCGGCCCGGCTGTGCCCGCAGGCCCTCCTGCTGCCGGTGGACTTCGACGAGTACCGCAAATACTCGCGCCAGTTCAAGCGCCTCATCCTCGACATCGCCCCGGTGATGGAGGACCGCGGCGTGGACGAGGTCTACATCGACTTCACCCACGTCCCCGGCGGCCAGCGCGAGGGCGGGCGGGTGCTGGCGCGGCTGATCCAGAAAAGCATCTTCGACGCCACCGGGCTGACCTGCTCGATCGGCGTCGCGCCCAACAAGCTCATCGCCAAGATGGCGAGCGAATTCAACAAGCCGGGCGGCATCTCCATCGTCCAGCCCGAAGACCTGCAGACGCTGATCTGGCCGCTGCCCTGCCGCAAGATCAACGGCGTGGGTCCCAAGGCCGACGAAAAGCTCCAGCAGCATGGCATCCGCACCATCGGCGAGCTGGCCTCAAGGGAGCGGGACTGGCTCGTCGAGCACTTCGGCAAAAGCTACGGCGCGTGGCTGCACGACGCCGCCTGGGGCCGCGACGAGCGCCCCGTGGTCACCGAAAGCGCGCCCGTCAGCATGAGCCGCGAAACCACCTTCGAGCGCGACCTGCATGCCGTGCGCGACAAGGCTGAACTGGGTGCCGTGTTCACCCGCCTGTGCGAGCAGGTGGCGGCCGACCTGCAGCGCAAGGGCTACGTGGGCAAGACCATCGGCATCAAGCTGCGTTACGACAACTTCAAGAGTGTCACGCGCGACCAGACGCTGGCGCACCCCACGGCCGACGCCCAAGCCATCCGCCAGACCGCCGGCCAGTGCCTCAAGCGCGTGGACCTGACGCGCCGGCTGCGCCTGCTCGGCGTGCGTGTGGGCGCGCTGGTCAAGGCCGGCGACGCCGCGAACCGGGAAGAATCCAGAAAGATCCCGCCCGGTGCCGTGACGCCCGCCTTCGCGGCCAGTTCCCGGGCCGAAACACCCCAGCTTTTCGACTAAGCCCAGGGCCGGAAAAATCTTTTTACGATTGCCGCCCGGCACGGTCGTTGACATTAGCTTACGCGATGCTTACAGTTAAATGCACGATTTCGGGAGTGCACCATGATCACCCGCCTGACCCTCTCAGAGTTGCAACGCATCAAGCAATGGCTGGTCGCGCACCGGGAGGAGCACCCGGTGGAATACAACTTGTGGGACGCTGTGCTCACGGTCTGGTTGATCGGCTGGCTGGGCTGGCTGCCCGCGCTGACGCTGGACATGGAATGGCTGTTCCCGTTCTGCTTCGCGGCGATGCTGAGCCCGAGCCTCTACGTCGGCTGGCGCGAGCGTGCCGATGCCGCCCATCGTCTCAGGTGTGACTGGCTGGGCCGGCACGGCTGATCTAGCATGTGGGGATGAACACCCCGACC
>JAHFQI010000017.1 GCA_023259355.1 Comamonadaceae bacterium | reverse complement strand
GGCGCAGACCAGCGCGGTGGCGCGCGGCAGCCACTTCGGGTTCGTCGAAGACCTCGATGGTGACGGCGTCACCCTGGTCGATCAGCGCCGGGAAACCGATCAGCGTCTGCCCCCCCTTGCGGATTTCCATGAGCTCGGGCAATTCGCCAAAGGTCCAGGCCGTGTGGCGCTGCTCGGCCGCGCTGGCGGCGGCCTGGGATGGGGCGCGGCCTCCCTGTCTGGCGCCCTCCCCCGCTGGGGGAGGGTTGGGGTGGGGGCGGCTGTTGGTTCCGACGCCACGCTCTTGTGGCGCGGCGATACCCTCGCTCTGCCCTCTCCCAAAGGGAGAGGGAACGGACCCGGCAGCCGGAGTCGAAACCTTCAGCGCGGCCAGAGCCTGAAATGCCCCGCGCGCTTGGGCGCCCAACTCCGCCTTCAGCGCGCCAAGATTGCGGCCCGTGCCCAGCTGGCGGCCGTGCTCGTCCACGATGCGGAAGTTCATGAACAGGTGGGGACTCAGCATGTCGAGCTTGAAATCGGCGCGCTTCACGTCGAGGCTGGTCGCTGCGCGCACCACCTTGAGCAGCGCATCCGTCAGGCTGCCATGGCCAAAACCCTCGGGCGTGCCCAGCTCTGCCGCGAGCCGTGTCGCACTTTCGGGCAAGGGCACGAAGCGGCCGCGCGGGCGCTGTGGCAGGCTCTTGAGCAGTGCCTGGATCTTGTCCTTGAGCATGCCGGGCACCAACCATTCGCAGCGGTCTTCGTTGACCTGGTTCAGCACGAACAAAGGCACCGTCGCGGTCAAGCCATCCTTGGCATCACCAGGTTCGTGCAAGTAGGTGGCTGCGCAGTCCACGCCGCCCAAGCGGATCGTCCTGGGAAAGGCGTTGGTGGTGATGCCGGCCGCCTCGTGGCGCATCAGCTCCTCGCGCGTCAGCATCAACAACTGGGGTTGACGCCGGACTTCCTCGCGGTACCAGGCTTCGAAGCTGGCGCCGCCGCAGACGTCGGCCGGCAGTTGCTGGTCGTAGAAGGCGTAGATCAGCTCGTCGTCCACCAGCACGTCCTGACGGCGCGACTTGTGTTCCAGCTCTTCCACCCGGGCGATCAGCTTCTGGTTGGCCGAGAGGAAGGGCAGTTTGGTGTCCCACTGCTCTCCCACCAGCGCTTCGCGGATGAAAATTTCGCGCGCGGCGTGCGGGTCCACCTTGCCGAAGTTCACGCGCCGGCCGCTGTAGACGACGATGCCGTAGAGCGTGGCGCGCTCCAGCGCGGTGACCTGGGCGGCTTTTTTCTCCCAGTGCGGGTCCAGCAACTGTTTCTTGAGAAGGTGGCCGCCGACTTCTTCCAGCCATTGGGGCTCGATGTTGGCGATGCCGCGGCCGAACAACCGCGTGGTTTCCACCAGTTCGGCCGCCACGATCCAGCGGCCCGGCTTCTTGGACAGGTGGGCGCCGGGGTGGCGGTAGAACTTGATGCCGCGTGCCCCGAGGTAAACCTCTTCCTCCTCCATCTTCCAGCCGATGTTGCCGAGCAGGCCCGCCAGCATCGACAGGTGCAGCTGCTCGTAGCTGGCCGGCGTGGTGTTGAGCGGCCACTTGTGCTCGGCCACCACGGTGTGCAGCTGGCTGTAGATGTCACGCCACTCGCGCAGGCGGCGCACACTGACGAAGTTCTGGCGCAGCAACTGTTCGTACTGCCGGTTGCTGAGCTTGTGCGTGGGGTGCGGAGCCGCTGATGGCGCCGCGACCCCCTGCCCCGCCAGCGTCTGCCGGGCGGCGGCCATGGCCTGCGCGGCACGCTGGGCGACCGGCAGGATGGCTTGCGACACCGGCCCCTTGCGGGCAGCGTCCTTTTGGACGCGGGCTGAAGGCAGCGAAGGCGCGCCGCCCCGGGCGTCGTTGATCCACTTCCACAGCTTCAGGTAGCCGGTGAATTCACTCTTCTCGTCGTCGAACTTGGCGTGCGCCTGGTCGGCCTGCTGCTGCGCGTCCATCGGCCGGTCGCGCACATCCTGCACGGACAGCGCCGAGGCAATCACCAGCACTTCATCGAGCGCGTTGCGGTCGCGCGCCTCCAGGATCATGCGGCCCACGCGCGGGTCCAGCGGCAGGCGCGACAGCTCCTGGCCCAGCGGTGTCAGCTCGTTGGCATCGTCCACCGCGCCCAGTTCATTGAGCAACTGGTAGCCGTCGGCAATCGCGCGGCCCGAGGGCGCGTCGAGGAACGGAAACTCTTCCACCACACCCAGGCGCAGCGACTTCATGCGCAGGATCACGCCCGCCAGCGACGAGCGCAGGATCTCGGGGTCGGTGAAGCGCGGCCGGCCGTTGAAGTCTTTTTCGTCGTACAGCCGGATGCAGATGCCGTTGGCCACGCGGCCGCAACGGCCGGCGCGCTGGTTGGCCGCGGCCTGGCTGATCGGCTCCACCAGCAACTGCTCCACCTTGCTGCGGAAGCTGTAGCGCTTCACGCGTGCGGTGCCGGCATCGATCACGTTGCGGATGCCAGGCACAGTCAACGAGGTTTCGGCCACGTTGGTGGCCAGCACGATGCGCCGGCCGCTGTGGGCATCAAAAATATGATCCTGCTCGGCCGGCGACAGGCGTGCGAACAGGGGCAACACCTCGGCACCGCGGTTCAGCGGCGAGTGCGACAGGTGGCCGCGCAGGTGGTCGGCGGCCTCGCGGATCTCGCGCTCGCCGGGCAGAAAGACAAGGATATCGCCGCCCGCGCCACCGGCCCAGAGTTCATCGACGCCGTCCGCGATGGCTTCATTCAGGCCGTAGTCACGGCTTTCCTCGAACGGCCGCCAGCGCTGCTCCACCGGAAACATCCGGCCCGAAACCATGATCACTGGCGCAGGGCCGGCACGCGAGGCGAAATGCTGCGCGAAGCGGTCCGCGTCGATGGTGGCCGAGGTCACAACCACCTTCAAATCGGGCCGGCGCGGCAGGATCTGGCGGATGTAGCCCAGCAGGAAGTCGATGTTCAGGCTGCGTTCGTGCGCCTCGTCGATGATGATGGTGTCATAGGCCTTGAGCAGCGGGTCGGTCTGCGTCTCGGCCAGCAGGATGCCGTCGGTCATCAGCTTGACCGAGGCGTCGCGGCTCAGGCGGTCCTGGAAGCGCACCTTGAAGCCCACGACATCGCCCAGCGGCGTGTTCAGTTCCTCGGCAATGCGCTTGGCCACGGAGCTGGCAGCAATCCGGCGCGGCTGGGTGTGGCCGATGAGGCGCCCCTTGCCGGGCAGCAACTGGCCGTCCGGCCCTTTGGGGCCATTGAGCTTGCCACGGCCCATGGCCAGCGCGATCTTGGGCAGCTGGGTGGTCTTGCCCGAGCCGGTCTCGCCGCAGACGATGATGACCTGATGCTGCTGCAGCGCGGCCATGATTTCGTCGCGCTTGCCCGATACGGGGAGGGATTCGGGAAACTCGATCTTCAGGGGCGGGGGCGCAGCGGACACGGATGGATGGGAACTTCGTAGAGAATCGGGGATTATCCCCGCCACCGTGTTGCGCCCCACCTCCATGTCCACCGTTTTCAATTTCACCTTCGTACCCTGGTTCCGCTCGGTGGCGCCCTACATCCACAAGTTCCGCAACCAGACCTTCGTGGTGGGCGTGTGCGGCGAGGCCATTGCCGCCGGCAAGCTGCAGCACCTGGCGCAGGATCTGGCCATGATTCAGAGCATGGGCGTGAAGGTGGTGCTGGTGCATGGTTTCCGCCCTCAGGTGAACGAGCAGCTCCGGGCCAAGGGCCATGCCGCGAAATACTCGCATGGCATGCGCATCACCGACGAGGTGGCGCTGGATTGCGCGCAGGAGGCTGCCGGCCAGCTGCGCTACGAGATCGAGGCCGCCTTCAGCCAGGGTCTGCCCAACACCCCGATGGCGGGGTCCACGGTGCGCGTGATCTCCGGCAACTTCATCACGGCGCGGCCGGTGGGCATCCTGGACGGCGTGGACTTCCAGCACTCGGGGCTGGTCCGCAAGGTCGATGTGGCCGGCGTCACGCGCACCCTCGACATGGGCGCCATGGTGCTGCTGTCGCCCTTCGGCTTCTCGCCCACGGGCGAAGCCTTCAACCTGACCATGGAAGAGGTCGCGACCTCCGTGGCCATTGCCTTGCAGGCGGACAAGCTGATTTTTGTCACCGAGATTCCCGGCATCCGCATCAAGCCGGACGAACCCGACAGCGACGACAACCCCATCGACACCGAATTGCCGCTGGCGGCGGCGGAGCAACTGCTGGCCCGCGTGCAGCCCGGCCACCGACCGACGGACACGGCGTTCTACCTGCAGCACTGCGTCAAGGCCTGCAAGGCGGGTGTGGAGCGCAGCCACATCATCCCGTTCGCGGTGGACGGCGCGCTGCTGCTGGAAATCTACGTGCACGACGGCATCGGCACCATGGTCGTGGACGAAAAGCTGGAGAGCCTGCGCGAGGCCACGGCCGACGACGTGGGCGGCATCCTGCAGCTGATCGAACCGTTCGAGCAGGACGGCACCCTGGTCAAGCGCAGCCGCACCGAAATCGAGCGCGACGTCGCCAACTACACCATCATCGAGCACGACGGCGTGATCTTCGCCTGCGCCGCGCTCTACCCCTACCCCGAAGGCAAGACCGCCGAGATGGCGGCGCTCACCGTGTCGCCGCATTCGCAGGGCCAGGGCGACGGCGAAAAAGTCCTCAAACGCATCGAGCAGCGTGCGCGGGCCATGGGCCTTTCCAGCATCTTCGTGCTGACGACGCGCACCATGCACTGGTTCATCAAGCGCGGCTTCGTCCAAGTGGACCCGGACTGGCTGCCCGAGGCGCGCAAGCGCAAGTACAACTGGGACCGCAAGAGCCAGGTGCTGGTCAAAAAGCTCAGCTGATCCCTCAACCCGCGCACGTATCTTGCTGTGTCTCCACGGCAAGGTTTCACGGCATGTCTGCCGGTTTCATTTCATCAATCAACCGTGGGCAACCCACAGGACCAACTCATGAGTTCACTCAATTTCATTGGCGGCGAAAAAGGCGGCGTCGGCAAATCGGTCGCGGCCCGCGTGCTGGCCCAGTATTTCCTGGACAAGGGCCAGCCCTTCACCGGCTTCGACACCGATCGCTCGCACACCTCGTTCACCCGTTTCTATGCGGACTACGCTTCGCCCGTCGTGGTGGACAGCTACGAGGGCCTGGACACGATCGTCAGCGCCTTTGAAGACACCGCCGACGGCCAGCAACCCAGCGTGATCGTGGACCTGGCCGCGCAGACCGCGGCGCCGCTGGCACGCTGGATCAAGGATTCGGACTTGCTGGCGCTGCTTGCCGAGATGGGCGTCACGGTCAATTTTTGGCACCTGGCCGATGCCGGCAAGGATTCGGTGGACCTGCTGGAGCGCCTGATCAACACCTTTGGTGCCGGCCCCAACTACTTCGTCGTCAAGAACCTGGGCCGCGGCTCGGATTTTTCGCAACTCGATGACTCGCAAGCGCTGAAAAATGCCCAGGCGCTGGGTGCCCGCACCATCACCCTGCCCCAGTTGCACGAGGCCAGCATGCGCAAGATCGACCGTCAGAACGCCAGCTTCTGGGCCGCCATCAACCACCGCACGGGCCCGGATACGCTGGGTCTGCTCGAGCGCCAGCGTGTCAAGACCTGGCTCAGGGCCACCTACGAAACGCTGGACGGCCTGCCGCTCTGATTGATTGACTTCAGCGCGTTGCCTTGCTGTTGCGCCAGAGCAGCAGCAAGGTCAACACGGCAATGCCGCTGAAGCAGATGAACGACCAATTGGCGATGGAGCCGCCGAGGAAGGTCCAGTCCACCGCCGAGCAGTCGCCGCTGCCCTTGAAGATCATGGGCAAGGCGCGCTTGAGCGGGAACGTCTCGATCATCCCGTAGAGATCGCGCCCGCAGGTCACGGTCTCGGGCGGGTACCACTGCAGCCAGCTCTGGCGCGCGGCCACGAAGGCGCCGAAACTCGCCATGACCAGCAGCAGTGCGGCGCCGCCCAGATGGACCGAACGTTTCTCACTGACGGCCGTCAACCCCGCGATGACCGCCACGATGACCAGCGCGTACCGCTGCACGATGCACATCGGGCAGGGGTTGAGCCCCACCACATGCTGCAGGTAAAGGCCAAAGGCCAGCAGGGCGACACAGACAGCGGCCAGGGCCGCGAACACACGACGGGGGTAGGTTTCAAGCCAGTTCAGAAAAATCATCAGGATTCCACAAAAACGCGGGCTTTGCGTGGTGTCAGCACCAGCGTTTCGCCTTCGCGCAAGCCAAGTTCCCTGAATTGTTGCGCAGGAATCTGCGCCTCGACCAATTCAGCGTCTTTGGCTTGAGTGGTGTCCACCCGGTTTAGTTCCAGCCGGGCGATGGGCCCGATCACGATCGCCCGCGACAGCGTGACGACGATGCCGGTCGCGCCGGGCGTGTAGCGCTGCACGTCCAGGTCGTGTGGGCGCACATAGGCAAAGGCTTTGGCGTCCTGCGCGGCCAGATGCTCCGGCGACGCCAGGCGAACACCGTGGTGATCGGCGCCGATCTGCACCTCGCCCTCGTGCGCGCGGCCGTGGAACAGGTTCACATCGCCGAGGAAGCCGTAAACAAACGGGCTGGCGGGGTGGTCCCAGACATCCTGCGGCGAACCGATCTGCTCGACCTTGCCCTGGTTCATGAGCACCACGCGGTCCGCCACTTCCAAAGCTTCTTCCTGGTCGTGCGTCACGAAGATGCTGGTCACGTGCAGGTCATCGTGCAGGCGGCGCAGCCAGCGGCGCAGTTCCTTGCGCACCTTGGCATCGAGCGCGCCGAAGGGTTCGTCGAGCAGCAGCACCTTGGGCTCCACCGCCAGTGCGCGCGCCAGTGCAATGCGCTGGCGCTGACCACCGGACAATTGCGTGGGGTACCGGTCGGCCAGCCAGTCGAGTTGCACCAGGCCCAGCAGTTCATGCACCTTCTGCTTGATCTGGGCTTCGCTGGGGCGTTGCCCACGGGGCTTGACGCGCAGGCCGAAGGCCACGTTCTCGAAGACGGTCATGTGGCGGAACAGCGCGTAATGCTGGAACACGAAGCCCACTTGGCGCTCGCGCACATCCACGTCGGTGGTGTCCTCGCCGCTGAACAGGATGCTGCCGGCGTCGGCCGTCTCCAGGCCGGCAATGATGCGCAGCAAGGTGGTCTTGCCGCAGCCCGAGGGGCCAAGCAGCGCGACGAGTTCGCCGGACTGGATGTCGAGGTCGACGTTGCGCAGCGCGTGGAAGTCGCCAAACTGTTTGCTGACGTTGCGGATTTCGATGCTCATGGGTTTTCCTTCAATGCGCTGCGCCGGCCACCAGCGGGGTGTCGGGTGCGGCAGTGGGGCGTTCGGGCGGCAGTTCAGCGATGGCCTTCAATTCGCGCTCATGCCGCCATTCGACGATGGACTTGATCACCAGCGTGACCAGCGCCAGCAGCGCCAGCAACGAGGCCACGGCAAACGCCGCCACCGACTGGTATTCGTTGTAGAGAATTTCGACATGCAGGGGCATGGTGTTGGTCTGGCCCCGGATGTGGCCCGACACCACCGACACCGCGCCAAACTCGCCCATGGCACGCGCATTGCACAAAATCACGCCGTAGATCAGGCCCCACTTGATGTTGGGCAGCGTGACATGCCAGAAGGTCTGCCAGCCCGTGGCGCCCAGCACGATGGCGGCCTGCTCCTCCTCGCTGCCCTGCGCCTGCATCAGCGGAATCAGTTCGCGGGCGATGAACGGAAAAGTCACAAACACCGTGGCCAGCACGATGCCGGGCACCGCGAACACGATCTTGATGTCGTGCGCCATCAGCCACGGCCCGAACCAGCCCTGGGCCCCGAACATCAACACATAGATCAGGCCCGCCACCACCGGCGACACCGAAAACGGCAAGTCCACCAGCGTGGTCAGGAAGGCCTTGCCCCTGAACTCGTATTTGGCAATGGCCCAGGCGGCGGCCACGCCGAACACCAGGTTCAGCGGCACCGCGATCAAGGCGGTGATCAGCGTCAGGCGAATCGCGGACCAGGCATCGGGCTCCTGGAGCGCTTCCATGTAAGCGCCGAAACCCTTGCGCAGCGCCTCGGTGAACACGGCCGCCAGCGGCAACACGAGGAACAGGAAGATGAAACACAGCGCCAGGCCGATCAGCGAGTAGCGAACCCAGGCCGGCTCGGTCGTCCCGGCCTGGGCCCGGCGGACAGTGCGGGTCGTGCTCATGCCGCAGCTCCCGAACGCTTGCGCTGCCACCCTTGCAGGGCGTTGATGACCAGCAGCAGGATGAACGAGATCACCAGCATCACCACCGCCACAGCGGTCGCGCCGGCGTAGTCGTACTGCTCCAGCTTGCCGATGATGATGAGGGGCGTGATTTCAGAAATCATGGGCATGTTGCCGGCAATGAAGATCACCGAGCCGTATTCGCCGATGGCGCGCGCGAAGGCCATGGCAAAGCCGGTCAGCAGCGCGGGGGCGATGGAGGGAAAAATCACTTTCGTGAAGGTCTGCCAGCGCGTGGCGCCCAGGCAGGTCGCGGCTTCTTCAAGTTCTTTTTCAGCGTCTTCCAGCACCGGCTGCACCGTGCGGACCACGAACGGCAGGCCGATGAAGATCAGCGCAATCACCACGCCGGCCGGCGTGAACGCCAGCTTGATGCCCAGCGGCTCCAGGTACTGCCCCACCCAGCCGTTGCCGGCCAGCAGGGCGGTGAGCGAAATGCCCGCCACGGCGGTAGGCAGGGCAAACGGCAGGTCCACCAGCGCGTCCACGATCTTCTTGCCGGGAAAGCTGTAGCGCACCAGCACCCAGGCCACCAGCAGGCCAAAAAACACGTTCACCAGGGCGGCCAGCAGCGAGGCGCCGAAGGTCAGCCGGTACGAGGCCAGCACGCGCGGCCCGCTGATGGCGGCCCAGAACTGGTCCCAGGTCAGCGTGAAGGTCTTGAACACCAGTGCGGACAGCGGGATCAGCACGATCAGGCTCAGGTACAGCACCGTGTAGCCCAGCGTCAGGTTGAAGCCCGGCAGAACGCGCCGGGCGGCACGCTTTCGCACGGGCGGGGCCGCCGCTGAGATCGGCGCGGAAAGAGAGGCGGCGGTCATTTACTTGACGGTGTAGAGCTTGTCGAACTGGCCGCCGTCGTTGAAATGCACTTTCTGTGCCTCGGCCAGCGAGCCGAAATAATCGTTCACGGTGAAGAACTGGATCGGTTTGAAGGTGCTGGCGTATTTCTTCAGGATGGCCGGCGAACGGGGACGCAGCGCGTGTTTCGCGGCGATTTCCTGCGCCTCATCGGAGTACAGGTAGTCCAGGTAGGCCTTGGCCAGTTCGGCCGTGCCCTTCTTCGCCACCGTGCGTTCGACCACTGCCACCGGGTTTTCCGCGACGATGCTGATGGAGGGGTGCACGGCATCGACCTTGCCGGCGCCGAATTCGCGGTCCACCGACACCACTTCGGACTCGAAGGTCACCAGCACATCGCCGATGTTGCGCTGCAGGAAGATGGTGGTCGCATCGCGCCCGCCCTTGGCCAGCACCGGCACGTTCTTGTAGAGCTTGCCCACGAACTCGGCCGCCTGCGCGTCGGTGCCCCCCTTCTTGCGCACGTAGCCCCACGCCGCCAGGTAGGCCATGCGACCGTTGCCGCCGGTTTTCGGGTTGACCACGATCACCTGGATACCGGGCTTGACGAGGTCGTCCCAGTCGCGGATGTTCTTGGGGTTGCCGTTGCGCGTGAGGAACAGCATGGTGGAGGTGGTGGGCGAGGCGTTGCCGGGGAAGCGCTTGGCCCAGTCCTTGGCAACCACGCCGGTGCTGGCGAGGAAGTCCACGTCGGTCGTGGTGTTCATGGTCACCACGTCGGCTTCCAGCCCGTCGTTGACCGCGCGCGCCTGGGCGCTGGAGCCGCCATGGGCCTGGTCGATCTTCACGTCCTTGCCCGTGACTTTCTTGTAATGGGCGATGAAGGCGGTGTTGTAGTCCTTGTAGAACTCGCGCGCCACGTCGTAGGAGACGTTCAGCAGGGTTTGCGCCGGCGCCAATGCGCTGGCCGACAAGGCCAGGGCAGCGAGGGTGAGGCGGACAGTCTTTTTCATATGGGTTCCAGGGAGTCAGTTGAAATTGAAAGGGTCGGTGCAGGGTTGTTGAAGGCGACACCGTCCTCTCCGACCAGCGACTGCAGCAGCGCCAGGCCCAGCGGCCATTCGCCGTGGCCGGACTCGACATTGATGTGCCCGCCGTCCTGGATGCGCACAAACTCGCTGCCCCACGCACGGGCATAGGCGCCAGCCAGCCGCACCGGGCAATACGGATCGTTGCTGCTGGCGACCAGCACGCTGCGGTAGGGCAGTTTCTGGAACGGCACGGGGGCGAAGTCGGCCAGCGCCCCGCGTCGTTCGGGGTCGGCCGGCGCCGCCAGCAGGGCGCCCTGGATGCGGACTGCCACCTCGGCAGGCAGGTGCGTGGTGGCGATGCAGCCCAGGCTGTGGGCGGCGATCACGACGGGGCCGGGCTGCGCAAGAATGGTTTGGCTGATCGATCGCACCCAGGCCGTGCGGACCGGCGAGATCCAGTCGTCCTGCTTCACGCGGAGGGCGCCTGAAAGCCGGTCGGCCCACAGGCTTTGCCAGTGGCCGAGGCCGGAGTCCCGCCAACCGGGAACGATGATGATGCGCGGGGTGCTTGCCATGGGTCACTCTTCGGATTGCACAGATACGTTGCATTGTGCGGAACACTATTTAGAACTCAAACGAATATATTATTCTTAACTAAGCACAAAATGGCATATGAAATGCACGGGTGCCAACGCGCCTTCCGGCGCTGATCGCGGCCAGGCACTGGCCAATATCACTGCAGGGCCTGCGTTGTGCCCACGTGCTCACCCAGGTAGTCGAGAAACCGCCGCACAGCGGGCGCCAGCCCCCGGCGCGAGGCAAACACCGCATGGACCCGTCCCTGCACCGGACACCAGCCCGGCAGGACCTGCACAAGGCGTCCCGCCTCCAACTCCTCGTGGCACATGTAGTCCGGCAGCACGCAGACGCCGATGCCGCCCAGCACGGCGAATTTCAGCGTCAGCAGGTCGTCTGCCACGCAACGCGGCTGGTGCACCCACTCGTGGACCTGCCCGTCCGGCCCGTGCAGCCGCCAGGTGGCGCGCCCTTCTGCGGCCGACATGGCCACGGTGTCGAGCCGATCGAGTTCCTTCAGGGTCATCGGGGTGCCTTGGCGCTGCAGTTGGGCGGGGCTGCCCACCAGCAGGGTCTGGCTGATGCCCAGCGGCTTGATGACCAGGCTGCCGCTGTCGTCCAGCGTGGATCGCACGCGCAGCGCCACGTCGATGCCCTCCTCCACCAGGTTCACCACGCGGTTGCTCACCTGCATGTCCACGCGCACCTGCGGGTACAGGGCCATGAAGCCCGGCAGGAGTTCGCCCACCACGGTCTGCGCCAGCGTGACGGGGCAGGCCACGCGCAAGGTGCCGCGCGGTTCGGTGTGCACCTGGGCCACCACATCGGCGGCCGCCTCGGCCTCTTCGCGCACCGCCACGCAATGGCGCAGGTACTGGGCGCCGACATCCGTCAGCGAGAGCCGCCGCGTGGTGCGTTGCAACAGCCGCACGCCCAGCCGCCCTTCCAACTCCGCCACACGGCGCGACAGGCGCGACTTGGGCAGGCCCAGTGCGCGGCCGGCGGCGGCAAAACCGCCGCGTTCCACCACCTCGGCAAAAAAAAGCATGTCGTTGAGATCCTGCATGCGGGCATCCTGAAGTTAACTGTTCTACTAATAGGACAATCTATCGCAAATTTGCCGACTTATCAAAGAATCGATGCATCCGCACAATCTGTCCATGGTTGCCAAATGAGTGCAGCCCCACACAGCAAAGGACCTCATCATGAAACTGCTTCACATCGATTCCAGCGTTTTGGGCGGCAACTCGGTTTCCCGTCAGCTCACCAAAGACATCGTCGCCCAATGGCTGACCAGCCACCCCGCCACCGTGGTGGACTACCTGGACCTGGCCGTTGACGCACCCAGCCACCTGTCGGCTGACTCCCTCGGTTTCCGCGCCGGTCCCGGCGCTGAAGGCCTGAGCGAGGTGCAAAAGCGGGAAAACGCCGTGTCGGAGGCGCTGGTGTCCCAGTTGCTGGCCGCCGACGTGATCGTGATCGGCGCGCCGCTCTACAACTTCTCGATTCCCAGCCAGCTCAAGGCCTGGATCGACCGCGTGGCCCAGCCCGGCCGCACCTTCACCTACACCGACAAGGGTCCCAAGGGCCTGGCCACCGGCAAGACCGTGATCGTGGCGTCCACCCGCGGCGGCCTGTATTCGACCAGCGAAGCCGGCCGCGCCATGGAGCACCAGGAAAGCTACCTGCAAACAGTGTTTGGCTTCATCGGCATCACCGACGTGCGCTTCGTGCGCGCCGAGGGTCTGGCCATGGGTGATGCGGCCCGCACGCAGGCCCTGTCGGCCGCCGATCTGGAGATCAAGGCCCACACCGCGGTCGCCGCCAACCAGGACCGCGCCGCGCAAGCCGCCTGAACGCCGCCTCAAGCTGGGGCAGGACATTCACGAAAAAAGGGGCCCACCAGGGGCCCCTTTTGCGTTGGCGTGACGCGCCCGTTCAGGGGTTGTGAATCTTCACCCAGGCCACGTACTTGTCCACCCAGCCTTGCAGGAAGTGCCGGGTGCTCTCGATGCCGATGTCGCCATTGGCATCGAACAGGCCTTCCTTGACCTGGACAAACGCCTCGGGCTGGCCCAGCGTGGGCACGTTCAGGTAAGCCAGCACATTGCGCAGGTGCTGCTGCGCCAGCGCCGTGCCGATCGCGCCCACCGAGATGCCGACCACCCCGGCCGGCTTGCCGCCCCACACGCTCTGGCCGTAGGGCCGTGATGCGTGGTCGATGGCGTTCTTGAGCACCCCGGGCATGGACCGGTTGTACTCGGGCGTGACGAACAGCAGGCCCTGCGCCGACTGGATCTCCGACTTCAGGCGTTTGACCGCGTCCGCCGGGTTGGCATCGTCGTCCTGGTTGTACAGGGGCAGGTCGTCAATGCGAACCTGCGTGAACGAGAACTCCGCCGGCGCCATCCGGGCCAGCGCGTGCGCCAGCTTCCGATTGAAGGAATCCTTGCGGACACTGCCCACAACCACCGCAATCTTGTAGCTCATATTGGCTCCTTGGACGTCACTGACACACGAAAAAACGCCTCAGCTTTCGGCAAAGGCGCGCTCAATCACGAAATCGCCCGGCGTGGTGGTCGTGCCTTCATGGAAGCCGCGCTTGCCCAGGATGGTCTTGACATCGCGCAGCATGCCGGGGCTGCCGCAGATCATCACGCGGTCCTCGGCCGGGTTCAGGTCGGGCAGGTTCAGATCCTGGTGCAGCTTGCCATTGTCCAGCAGCGTGGTGATGCGTCCCGTGTTAATGAAATCTTCCCGCGTCACGGTGGGGTAATAGCTCAGCTGGCTGGCCACCATCTCACCCAGCACCTCATGGGCCGGCAAATGCTCGGTCAGGTACTCGTGGTAGGCCAGCTCCTCGATTTCCCGCACGCCGTGAACCAGGATGACGCGCTCGAACCGCTCGTAAGTGGCCGGATCGCGCACCACGCTCAGGAACGGCGCCAGACCGGTGCCGGTGGAAAGCAGATACAGCCGCTTTCCGGGCAGCAGGTAATCAATCAGCAAGGTGCCGGTGGGCTTGCGGCCCATCAGGATGGTGTCGCCCACCTTGATGTTCTGAAGGCGCGAGGTCAGCGGACCATCGGGCACCTTGATGCTGAGGAATTCCAGGTACTCCTCGTAGTTGGGGCTGACGATGCTGTAGGCCCGCAGCAAGGGCTTGCCGGTCTCGGTCTTCAGGCCAATCATCGTGAAATGGCCGTTGGAAAACCGCATGGCCCGGTCACGGGTGGTGGTGAAACTGAACAGGCGGTCAGTCCAGTGGTGCACGCTCAGTACACGCTCTTCTTGAAATGCGCTCATGGTGGTTGGATTGGCCCCCATGGGTTCGGGGGGCGCCAGCTTTGGGAATAAAGGTCGGCTGGCAATTGAATGCCGGCCGACATTGCGACGAAGCCCCTATTATCGCGAGGTCGCGGCGCTCAGGCGACGAACCACGGTCACCATGCGATCAACTTCCTCACAGGTGTTGTAGAACGCCAGCGAGGGGCGCACCGTCGCCTCCAGGCCAAAGCGGCGCAGGATCGGCTGGGCGCAGTGGTGGCCGGTGCGTACCGCGATGCCTTCCTGGTTGAGCGCCTTGCCCACTTCGTCGGTGCTGTAGCCGTCCAGCACGAAGCTCAACACGCTGGCCTTGTCACGCGCCGTGCCGATCAGCCGGACGCCCTTGATCGGCTGCATGTGGTGCGTGGCGTACGCCAGCAGATCGTGCTCATAGCGGCCTATGGCCTCGATGCCGATGCGTTCGACGTACTCCAGCGCCGCGCCCAGGCCCACCGCGTCGGCGATGTTGCCGGTGCCAGCCTCGAAGCGGGTGGGCGGGCCGTGGTAGACGGTTTTCTCGAAAGTCACGTCGGCAATCATGTTGCCGCCACCCTGCCACGGCGGCATGTCTTCCAGCACGTCACGCTTGCCGTAGACCACGCCGATACCGGTCGGCCCGAAGATCTTGTGGCCCGAGAAGACGAAGAAGTCGGTGCCTAAGGCGCGCACGTCCACGCGCATGTGGCTCACGGACTGTGCCCCGTCGACCAGCGTGCGCACACCGTGACGGTGCGCGATCTCCACGATCTCCTTCACCGGCACGACCGTGCCGAGCGCATTTGACACCTGCGTGACCGAGACAATCTTGGTCTTGTCGTTGAGCAGGCGCTGGTACTCTTCCAGGATCACCTGGCCCGAGTCATCGACCGGAATCACGCGGATCTTCGCGCCCTTCTCGGCCGCCAGCTGCTGCCACGGCACGATGTTGGCGTGGTGCTCGAGGTGGGAGACGATGATCTCGTCGCCGGCGCCGATGTTCTTCGCCCCCCAACTCTTGGCCACCAGGTTGATCGCCTCGGTGGTGCCGCGCACGAAGATGATCTCCTCGGTCGAGCTGGCACCGATGAAGCGGCGTACCGTCTCGCGCGCCCCCTCGTAGGCATCCGTGGCGCGCGCAGCCAGCTCGTGGGCCGCGCGGTGAATGTTGGAGTTCTCGTGCGCATAGAAGTAGGCCAGCCGGTCGATCACCGCCTGCGGCTTGTGCGTGGTGGCGGCGTTGTCGAACCAGACGAGCTGGCGGCCGTTGACGCGCTCCTGAAGGATCGGGAAATCCCGCCGGATGGCGTTGACGTCGAAGGGCGGGTGCGCCGACGACGAGGCCTGCGGGATGCCACGGTCGCCCGGCACCGAGGGCGCGCGACGCCCCGTGCTCAGCAACTCGCGCAAGGCCTCGCTGCCCGGCAGGCCGAAGCTCTGCGCCGTCAGGCGATCGTCGGGCAGCGCGGTTGGCCCAGCCGTCGGAATGCCCGAACCCGCCAGGCCCGGCTCGGCAAGGAAGTAATAGGGCGAGGCGGCAGGCGCGGTCGGCGTCGGCACCGACGCGGCGGGCGCCGATCCGCGCGGCGCCGAAGCCGGCACGGCAGCCGTTGGCGCCGGCCCGAGCCGGGGCACGCCGATCGCCTGGCTGCCCAATCGGCCGTCGTAGCCGGGCGCCGCCTGCAGGACATGGTCCGGCAAGCCATTGGGCGCCTGCGCGTGCGGCACCAAGGCCGGCAGCGAGGCGCCGGCATTGGCGGGTGTCTGCGGCGAGGTCGGCAGCAGGTTGGCGCCGGGCGGGATCGCGCCGAAGGGCACGGCCGCCAGCGTGGCCGGCCCGGACAGCCCGGGTGGCAGCGACAGGCCCGCCGGCTGCGCGTTGGACGGCACCGGCACACCACCGGCCGCTGACGTGCCGGGCAGCGCCGCGAAGAATTCGCCCGCCAGGCGCGCCAGCACCGCCGGATCGGGCAGGCCAGGCGGCGGCGTCGCTTCGACGTCAGGCGTCAGGACTTCAGATGAAGACATCGTCCGACCTTACTTGTAGGTGTCCGGATACTCGTGGAACTTGCCCACTTCCACATCCTCCAGCACCGCCAGCGCATCGTCGGTCTGCACGGCCAACGAGCAGTACAGGCTGATCAGGTAGGAGGCGATGGCGTTGCGGCTGATGCCCATGAAGCGCACCGACAGGCCCGGGCTCTGTTCGCCCGCGAGACCCGGCTGGTACAGCCCGACCACGCCCTGGCGCTTCTCGCCCACGCGCAGCAGCAGGATCTTGGTCTTGCCATCGGCCACCGGCACCTTGTCCGAAGGGATCAGCGGGATGCCCCGCCAGGTCAGGAACTGCGAGCCGAACAGGCTCACGGTCGGCGGCGGCACGCCGCGGCGGGTGCACTCGCGGCCGAAAGCGGCAATCGCCAGCGGGTGGGTCAGGAAGAAGGCCGGCTCCTTCCAGACTTTGGTGAGCAACTCGTCCAGGTCGTCGGGGGTCGGCGCGCCGGTCAGCGGGTAGACGATCTGGTCGGGGTGGACGCTGGCCAGCAGGCCATAGTCCGGGTTGTTGATCAGCTCGCTTTCCTGCTTTTCCTTGATCGTCTCGATCGTCAGGCGCAGCTGCTCCTTGATCTGGTCATGCGGGCTGCTGTAGAGGTCGGACACCCGCGTGTGCACGTCCAGCACCGTGGAGACGGCGTTCAGGAAGTACTCGCGCGGCTTCTCGTCGTAATCGGCAAAGGTGGTCGGCAGTTCTGACTCGTCGCGCTTGGCGCACAGCACGCGCAGGGCTTCGGGGTTCTTCACCCGGTTGAGGCGGTAGATGCCGGCTTCGACCGGCAGCCACTGCAGCAGATGGGTCAGCCAGCGCGGGCTGATGGTGGAAAGGACCGGCGCGGTCTTGGTCGCATTCGCCAGTTGGCGGGCGGCGTTGTCACCCAGCGCCAGCTGGGATACGGTGGTTTCCGACATGGAAGACTCCAGGGTAGGTTGGGATAAAAAAATCGAATTCGAGTGTCTGAAGTCCAGAGCCATCCATCAACAGGCTATCGCCTTCAACTCGATGCCCCGGACCAGCCGGCGCTGTGAAATGCGCTCGGCGTGGGCCAGCAGGTTCGCCAGGCTCAGGCCCAACGCACTGGCCAGCTTTTCGAGCGTCACCAGCGAGGGGATCGCCTGGCCGCGTTCGAGTTCGCCCACGTAGGGGCGATGGAGGTCAGCGCGCCCGGCCAGGGATTCCTGTGACCAGCCCTGCCGCTCGCGCAACTGGCGGATCGCAAGGCCGAAACTGGCGACAAGCTGGGTCATGGGCGTCGCAACGCAAGGGAGGCCGGGCGCCATTCAGGTTCCTGCGGACTCGTGGTGGCGCGCCTGCGTGACGTTCGCACCGGGCGGCACGTCGTGCGTCACCCAGACGTTGCCGCCGACGGTGGCGCCGCGCCCCACGGTCACCCGGCCGAGCACGGTCGCGCCGGCATAGATCACCACGTCATCCTCGACCACGGGATGGCGCGGCAGACCCTTGAGCGGATGGCCCGAGGCGTCGGTGGGAAAGCTGCGCGCGCCCAGTGTCACGGCCTGGTAGACGCGCACGCGCTCGCCGATCACGGCGGTCTCGCCTATCACGACACCCGTGCCATGGTCGATGAAGAAGCCGGCGCCGATGGTCGCGCCCGGATGGATGTCGACACCGGTCTGGCCATGCGCGAGCTCGGCCACGATGCGCGCCAGCAGCGGCACGCCCAACTCGTACAGGCGGTGCGCCACGCGGTGGTGGATCACGGCCAGGATGCCCGGGTAGCACAGCAGCACTTCGTCCACGCTGCGCGCCGCGGGGTCGCCTTCAAAGGCCGCCACCACGTCGCTGTCGAGCAGGGCACGGATGCGCGGCAGGTCGTGCGCAAACTCGCGCACGATGCGCAGCGCGCGCTGCTCCAACAGGCCGTCGGGGGCCTGCGCGCCATGGCGCGCGTCGTACCCCAGTTCCAGCCGCACCTGCACCAGCAAGGCGTGCAGCACGGTGTCGAGCGTGTGCCCAACGTAGAAATCCTCGCTCTCCTGGCGCAGGTCGGGCGGCCCCAGGCGCATGGGGAACAGCGCGCCGCGCAGCCCGTCCATGATCTGCGCGAGCGCGTCACGCGAAGGCAGCTCGCGTCCACCCGGTTCGGTGGAACGCTGCTGCGCCTCACGCCAGCGCTGGCGCACTGCGGCCAGGCCGCTGACCACCTGCTGCAGGTCGAACAAGGGCGCGCGCTGATCCGGCGGTTTGATGGCCAATACGGTGGTCATGGTGCTTTGCCTTCATTCAATCCTGGACCCAGGGCAGGCCGAGATGGCGCCAGCCATCCTGCGCGCCCCGGTGCTGCTGCGCGTCGATCTCGCCCTCGAAGCCTTCGAGGACGTTGAACACGTTCGTGAAACCGGCCTTGGCCGCCACCTCGGCCGCCAGGGCCGAACGCTTGCCGCTGCGGCACAGCAGCAGCAGCGTCGCGGTCTTGCCGACCTTGGCCTCCAGCTCGCGGGCGAAACGCGGATTGCGCGTCAGGCTCGTGCCGGTCGCCCAGGCCACGTGCAGGCTACCCGGCACATGGCCGACGAACTTGCGCTCCTCGGCCGTGCGCACGTCGACCAGCAGCGCGTCCCCGGCCGAAAACAGCGCCCAGGCCAGGTGCGGCGGGACACCGCCCGCATAGGAAAGGCCCGTGGCGAGCGCCAAGACCCGGACCGGTTCCAGCGGATCGGCCACCCTGGAAGACTCCGATACATGCGTCATGATGAAAAAAACCTTTCGTCTCTCTGGTGGTATCGCGCCGACACCGATCGGTGTCTGAAGGCGGTGAAAGAGACTCTAAAGAGGTCGCTTGAAAACTCAAACGACTGAGTAATCGTTTTGTAATAACCAAATCATCTGAATATCACGGGCGCTGGCGCTGCACCCCGCCGATCACAGCTTCCAGGCGTAGGCGACGCCGATGATGTTTTCCTTCAGCCGCACGTTGGCATTGCCGCCACCGAAGCCGCCCCGCGACTGGCCGGCGAACAGGCTGGCCGCCGTCTTGCCGTAGCCCGCGTCGGCACCGAAGGCATTGCCGGCGATGTCCGCGCCGCGCTGCGGGCCGAGTCGGTACTGAGTGACCGAAGTGGCAAGGAATTGGCCTTGGCGCGAGCGCCGTTCAGGCCCTGGCGTTGAAGCTCGTGTCGAAGG
This sequence comes from Comamonadaceae bacterium, assembly GCA_023259355.1. Taxonomy (GTDB): domain Bacteria; phylum Pseudomonadota; class Gammaproteobacteria; order Burkholderiales; family Burkholderiaceae_C; genus JAHFQI01. The sequence continues at coordinate 13,827 of JAHFQI010000017.1, read as the reverse complement.
TGTTGCGCACGTCCAGCCGCTGCCGCACCAGGCCGGCGGCCAGGTAGAAATCCGCCGTGCGCTGCTGGTCGGCGATCACCTGGCTGTCGATGTCCTGCCAGCGCGTCGCGCGTCGCTCGAACTGCAAGCGTGCGGCGTCGGCCGGGATGCCGATGATGCGGGCCAGCGTCGCACCGAATTCGGCAGGACGCTGGTACGACCAGACTTGCGCGCGCACCACGCGCTGCTTGAAGTCCTGCAGGATCGCGCGCTTGTCACGCAACGCCGAATCGGTGGCGGCGAGGAAGCTCAGCCCGCTCCACAGTCCGCGGCCATTGACCAGCACGCGCGCATGGCCGCCAGTTTCGGCCAGCGCGGTATAAGGTTCCCAGGTGGCCCAGGCATCCACCGAACCCTGGGTCAGGGCCAGCTTGGCGTCGGCCGGGGGAATGAAGCGGATCTGCGCATCGTCGGCCTTGAGACCCACCGATTCGAGCGCCTTGAGGCTCACGAAGTGGCCGATCGAGCCGCGGTTGGTGGCGATGCTTCGGCCCTTGAGGTCCTTCGCGTCCTTGAGCGGCGAATTCGGCGCCACGAGGATGGCCGTGCCATACGCGTCGGAGCGGTTGACCGCAAAGGCCTTGACGCGGCTGCCCGCGGCGAGCGTGAACAGCAGCGGCGCATCGCCGATCGGGCCGAAATCCACCGCATCGGCATTCAGCGCCTCGGCCAGCGGCGCTGCCGCCGGGAACTCGGTCCACTTGATGTCATAAGGCAGGTTCTTGAGCTCGCCGGCAGCTTCGAGCAGGGCCTGGAGTCCGCCCTTCTGGTCGCCGGCACGCAGCAGCGTGCGCGACTGGGTATGGCCGAGCACCGGCGAGAGGAAGGAAGCGGCGGCTGCGGAGGCCGTCATGAGGCGATGGAAGTGGCGTCGTTGCATGGGGATGAACTCCGGTGAGTGACAGGGATGGGCCATTGCACCAGCCGGTGCGCGCCCTGCCAACGAAGGCTTTCGCGCATGCTTATGCGCAAGTGAGCCGGCTACGCTGTCGGCGCGGCTCAGTAACCCCGGCCCGGATCAACCCGGTCGTGCAACGGCAGTCCGGCGAGGTAGCGGTCCAGGTTGTCCTGGAATTTGCGCAGCGTCGCCACCTCTACATCGCCGGCCGCCCACGAAATGTGCGGCGTCAGGCGCACGCGGGGATGCAGGTAGAGCGCGTGACCCTCGGGCAGCGGCTCCGGGTCGGTCACATCGAGCGTGGCCGCGGCCAGTGGCCCCGCGTCGAGCGCCCGCAGCAGGGCCTCGTGATCGACCAGCTGGCCGCGCGCGATGTTCACCAGGTGCTGGCCCGGGCGCGCGTGCGACAGCGCCTCGGCATTGATGAGGTGACGGGTTTCCGGCGTGATCGGCGCCGCCAACACCACATGGTCCGAGCACGCCATCAATTCGTGCAGCGAGGCGACGGCGCGCACGCCCGGCAGGCCGACCGGCGCGCTGGTGCGGCGCAAGGCCATCACGCCCATGCCGAACGCGAGTGCGCGCTGGGCCACCTCGTGGCCGATGGCGCCGAAGCCCACCAAGCCCAGGGTCTGGCCCTGCAGCACCGGCATCGGGGACGCACTGGCCCGCTCGAATTCACGGCGCCACGCGACGGGCCCGGCCACGCGCCGCTGCGCCAGCGAGCGGTCGTGCTCCAGCAGCGCCGCGAGCACGAATTCGGCGATCGGCACGGCCGCGACACCGCGCGCGCAGGTCACCTGCGGCACCTCGAACAGCCAGTCCGGAAAGAAGTCGATGCCCACCGAGGCGGTATGCACCCAGCGCAGCCGACCCGGCCATCCCGGCGGCGCCTCGGCCGGCGCGTGGCCCCAGCCGTGGCGCGGCGCGGTCAGCAGCACCTCGGCCTCGTGCGCGCGATCCCATGCGGGCGCTTCGTCGTCGATCACGCGCAGGACGTGCGCCTGTCGGGTCACAAGCGCCCGTCCGGTCGCTGCGCCGAGCTGGTTGAGCAGGACCACCGGGGCGGGAACCGGCGCGGGGCTCCCCTTCCCGGACCCGGCCCATGCCTCAGACACCCAGCACCCGCCGCCCGGCGGCGACGTGCACGCTGTCGTCCTGCGGCGTGTGGATGCGCCCGCACAGCACGTCGCGCAGGTGGCGCTCCAGCGGGTTGCGGCGCGAGATGCCGTGGTTGCTGCTGAGCGACAGCGCCGCCTCCACCGCCTGCACGGCGTTGTTCGTGACGACCGACTTGATGAGGCCGCTGTCGGCCGCCGGCACCGGCACGCCGGCATCGACATCGCGCGCCAGGCTGGCCACCAGACGTTCGTTGGTCAACAGCAGCGCCTCGATCCGGCCCACGATCTCCTGCGCCCGCGGCAGGCTGGCCAGCGGCGCGCCCAGGCTGGCCGGCTTGCGCTGCCGCAGGAAATCGACCACCCAGTCGCGGGCGGCGCGGGCCACGCCGGTGTAGAGCACGCCCATCATCGCCGTCATGTCGGCCTGCAGGCCCGGATCACCCGCGGCCCACTCCTTCGGCGGCCGAAGGTCGATCGCGTTGTCGAGCTCGACCAGCACCTCGTCGAAGATCACGTCGTGGCTGCCGCTGGCGCGCAGCCCCAGGTGGTCCCAGGTTTCGACCACGCGCGTGCCCGGCAGGCCCGCCGGCACGAGCACCGTGCCCACGCGCGGCTCGGCTTCGTCTGTCCGCACCCAGACCGCGTACCAGCGGAGGACAGGCACGCCGGTGCAATAGAGCTTGTGGCCGCTCACGCGCCAGCCGTCGGGCGTCCAGCGCGCCACCGTGCCCGGCAGGCCCCCACGCGCGGGCGATCCGAGCTCGGGCTCGACGCGCAGCGCGTTGATCAGCGACACGCCCTCGACCGATTCGCGCACCAGCTGTTCGGCCAGGTGACGCGGCCAGATGCGCCCGCCGGGCGCCATGCCGCGATGCTGGATGTACTGCATGATCAGCACCAGCGCGGTGGCGGGGTCGCCCTGGCCGATGGCGCCGATCACGTCCGCCAACTGGGTCAGCGAGGCGCCCTGCCCGCCCAGCTCGCGCGGCGCGGCCAGGCTCAACAGGCCCGCCTCGTGCAGCTGGCTGAAGTTCTCGAACGGAAAGCTGGCATCGCGGTCATGTCCGGGCGCACGGGCCGCGAATTCGACGCTCAGGGCGCGCGCCGCCTGGCCCCAGGTCAGCGGCGCGTTCATTGCAACACCTCGGGCTGCTGGCGCACCAGGATATCGAACAGGCTCTGGAACGCGAAATTCGCGCCGCCCGGCCCGCCGATCTGCGAGTGGGTCAGCGTCGCCACCTCGTGCGCGATCGGGCTAGGCTTGCCCGCCGCCTCGGCCAGCAGCTGCGCCTGGCAGGCGTTCTCCAGCGCGATGTACCACCACGCGGCCGACTCGACGGTGGGGCCGGCCGTCAGGATGCCGTGGTTCTTCAGGATCACGGCCTTGCGATGGCCCAACGCCTTGCCGATGCGAAAGCCCTCGTCGGTTTCCAGCACCACGCCGGTGAAATCGTCGAACAGCGCATGGTCGCCGTAGAACACGCAGGCGTCCTGCGTCAGCGGGTCCAGCGTGCGGCCGAGCGCGGACCACGCCTTGCCGTAGGTGGAGTGGGTGTGCGCGGCGGCCACGATGTCGGGGCGCGCCTCGTGCAGCGCCGCGTGGATGGCGAAGGCCGCGCGGTTGAGCGGCCCCTGGCCCACCACGATCTCGCCCCTGGCGTTGACCAGCAGCAGGTCGGACACCTTGATCTGAGAGAAATGCAGGCCAAACGGATTGACCCAGAAATGGTCTGTCAGCTCCGGGTCGCGCGCCGTGATGTGGCCGGCCATGCCGTGACTCAGCCCCACTTGGGCAAACAGCCGAAAAGCCACGGCCAGGCGCTCCTTGCGGTACTGGCGCTCGGCCTGCAGCGTGGGGCGGGCCGGCACGTCGTCGAACCAGTCCTTGCGCTGCGGATTCGGGTTGGTCACGAGCGTGAGGGACGGTGATGAAAAAGAAGAAGGGGAAGACAGAACGGCTGACATGACGGACTTTCAAAAAAATAGAGAAGCAACGAAACCTGCCGCGCAGACAGGCCCTTGGGGTGCTTTCAGGCGGCCTTGCGTGCCGCGGCCAGGGTGCGCTGTTCGTCGCGCTCGGCCACCTTGCGGCGCACCAGCGGAATGAGCTCGCGGCCGTAGGCGATGGTGTCGGGCAGCGGGTCAAAGCCGCGAATCAGGAAAGTGGTGATGCCCAGGTCGTAGTACTTGAGCAGCGCATCGGCCACCTGCTCGGGCGTGCCGACCAGCGAGGTGCTGTTGGAGCGCCCGCCGGTTTCGCGGGCAATCGCGGTCCACAGCCGCTCGTCCACCCGGTCGCCTTTGGCGGCATCGGCCAGCAGCCGGCGCGCGCCTTCGCTTTGCAGCGCGCCGCCCCGGGCAAAGCCCTGGTCCACGCGCAGGCGGCGGGTGTCTTCCAGGATGCGGTCGGCCTTGGCCCAGGCTTCTTCTTCGGTCGCGCCCAGGATGGGCCGGAATGAAATGCTGAACTCGATGCTGCGGCCATGCTTGGCGGCTTCGCCGCGCACCCGGCGCACCAGATCGCCAGCCTGCGCCAGCGACTCGCCCCACAGGGCGTAGACATCGGCATGCTGGCCAGCCACCTGCAGCGCCGGGGCGGAGGCGCCGCCAAAGTAGATCGGCACACAGGGCGACTGCAGCGGCTTGACCTCGGACCAAGCGCCCTTGACGCGGTAGTAGGTGCCCTCATGGTCGAAAGGCTGATCCTCCGTCCAGACGCGGCGCAGCAAAGTGAGGTATTCGTCGGTGCGGGCGTAGCGCTCGTCGTGGCCGAGGAAATCGCCATCGCGCTGCTGGTCCTCGTCCGACCCCCCGGTGATGTAGTGCACGGCAACACGCCCGCCGGTGTACTGGTCCAGCGTGGCGAGCTGGCGCGCCGCCACCGTGGGCGCGACGAAGCCGGGGCGGTGCGCCAGCAGGAAGCGGATGTCACGCGTGACCGAGGCCGCGTAGTTCACGGTCAGCAGGGTGTCGGGGCTCGACGAACTGGCCGGCACCAGGATGCGGTCGAAGCCCGCATGTTCATGGGCCTGGGCAAACACACGCACGTAGGACGGATCGACCGAAGGCCCCTTGTGCGCAAAGGTTTCAGATACCTCGTGCGGCTGGATCATGCCGATGAACTGGACACTCATGAGAACTCCTGGTGATGACTGAAGAGGTCGTTGCCTCAGCGTCACGATAGGAGCAAGCGGGCGCGGGGCCAACGAAGAAAAACGCGGGACCACATGCGGTTTCGGCATGAGCGCAGCGCCAGGCCGCCCCGGGGCAGGATCACGCCCTCTTCGGCACACCGTCAGTGGGGAAAGCCGCCGCGCAGCAGGCGGACGGGTTCGGCATCCATGCGCCGGATCAGGTTTTCGAGGCCATCGGCGCCGCCTGGGGAAGCGGTGGCCTGCGCCGGGGACTTGGGGGCACCCGCCGCACGGCACACCAGATCGTCTTCGGACCAGGCGGCCTGGCCGGGGCGTCCGCGAACCCGCAGCCAGCCGTCGCGGTCCACCATGACCTGGTGGCCGGCGAGCCGGTTTCCGGTCACGCCGAGCACCAGCGCCAGGGCAGACGCCGCCTCGGCATCGCGCACGAGGCATTCCGGTTCACCCGCGGGCGCCACACCGGGCAGCGCCAGGGCGACCGTGACCAGCCGTGGGTCGTCGGCCGGCAGCGGGACGCCGGGGCCGGCGGCCACCACGCGCAAACGCTGTCCGTGCAGATGCCGCAGCCGGCGCGGCGGTCCGGCGCGGCACTGCACGGTGGCGTCGGGCAGCCGCACCGGAAAGGCCCAGGCTCCCTCGCGCGCCAGCATCTGGCCCGCGGCCTGCGCCTGCAGGAAGTCCAGCACCTCCCAGACCTGCCCGTCAGCGAGTTGCGCGCCAAAAGCGGGCATGGTCTCGCGCCCGTCGCGGCCCTGCATGCCCTGGCGAACGTGCCAGAACAGCTCGCCATCCAGGCGCTTCCACAGCAGCGAGCCATTGAGCGTGGGCGGCCACATCGGCAGGCGCGCGGCGTCCGGCCCCTCGCCCCGGCCATCGGTGCCATGGCAGCGCAGGCAGTGCTGCGCGTAGACGGCGCGGCCGCGTTCGATGCCCTCCGCGGTGAATCCGCTGGTCGCGCCATGAAAGGCCGTCGGCGTCGTTGGCGCGAACAGCAGGTGCGCCTCGGGCCAGGGCGTCAGCACCACCAAAGCCAACGCGCCCGCCCACATCCAGTAACGTCCGCGGCGCCAGAGGATCGAGAGAAGCAGCGCCACACCGGTCAAAGCCGCCGCGGCCAGGGCCAGCACGACGCGGCGCGCATGGCCGGCGTCGAACACCAGCATCTCGCTCGCCACGCGCTGCGCGAACGGCCATGCCGGCTGGCCGTGCAGGTCCGGCGCCAGACCCAGCGCGTGCAGCACGGCCCGCAGCGCCAGCTGCGCCTCCTGCAATCCGGCCAGCAGTGCGTTGAGACCCACCGAGGGCAGCGTCCAGCTCATCGCCGCGAAGTCCTCTCCCGCCGGGTCCGGACCGGCCTCACCAGCTCGCGTCCAGGCCCAGCAGCGACAGCGCCTCGTGGCGCAACTCGGCCAGGCGCGGATCGCCACGGCGGCGCGGGTACGGCAGGTCGTTGGTCAGCACCGCCTGGATGCGGGCCGGCCGATCGGACAGGACCACCACGCGCTGCGCGAGGAACAGGGCCTCCTCCACGTCGTGCGTGACCAGCAGCGCCGACAGGCCGCTGCGTTGCCACAGGTCCACCAGCTCGGTCTGCATGGCCAGCCGCGTCAGCGAATCGAGCTTGCCCAGCGGCTCGTCGAGAATCAGCAGACTCGGGTCGTTGACCAGGGCCCGCGCCAGCGCCACGCGCTGCGCCATGCCGCCCGACAGCTGGTGCGGGAAGACCTTGGCAAACGACGCCAGCCCGACGCGCCGCAGCGCCTCGTCCACGCGCGGCCGCTGCGACTTGAGCAGGCCGCGCGCCTGCAGGCCCAGGGCCACGTTGTCCCAGACCGTGCGCCAGGGGAACAGGGTCGGGTCCTGGAACACCACGATGCGCGAGGGATCGGGCCGCGTGATGGGCTGGCCATCGTGGCGAAGCTGCCCGGCGGTGGCCGGCTCCAGGCCCGCCACGAGTCGCAGCAGCGTGGACTTGCCGCAGCCGCTGGGCCCCAGCAGGGCCACGAACTCGCCGGGCTTGATCTCGAGGTCGACATCGTCGAGCACCTGCAGAGGACCGCTGGCCAGCTCAAACCAATGGCTGACGTTGCGCACCTCGATGTGCGCGCCCGCGGTTGATTCGGCGGCCCGTGACGGGGCACCCGGCTGTTCAGTGAGGTTCACCATTTCACGATGCCTTTCTGCCACGACAGCACCCGGTCGCGCACCAGGAACAGCAGCGTGATGACACCGGAGAACAGCAGCGCCATGACGATCAGCGCCCCGTACATGTTGGGATAAGCCGCCCAGCCCTGCGACCAGGTCAGGTACCAGCCCAGCCCGGACTTCACGCCCAGCATTTCCGCGACCACGAGCGTGGCAAAAGCATGGCCCAGGCCCATGAACAGGCCGACGAACACCTGCGGCAAGGCGGCCGGGACCGCGACGCGCAGCACCAGGAACCACTGCGACGCACCGAGCGTGCGTGCCACGTCGTAGTAGTTCTTGTTGACACTGGCCACACCCGACCAGGTGAGGATGGCCACGGGAAAACCCGTGCCCAGTGCGATCAGGAACACCGCGGTGGACCAGCTCGACGGAAAGAAAAAGAACGAGATCGGCAGCAGCGCCGTGGTCGGCAACGGCCCGAGCACGCGCAGCACCGGATGGATCCAGTAGTTGGCGCGACGCGACCAGCCGATCCAGACACCGATCAGCAGCCCCGCCGTCGCGCCCAGACCGATGCCGCTGGACAACAGCACCAGCGAATTGCCGGCACTGTCCAGCAGCTTGCGCCAGTCGGTGACGTAGACCTCGATCAGGCTCTGGGGGGGCGCGAAAAACGGCGATGGCAGCAGGGCCAGCTTGGCCGTCAACAGCTCCCAGACGGCAAAGCCCAGCGCCAGCGCGACGAACCAGGGCCCCGCCGGGCGAAGCCGCGACGCGACCGGCGCCGTGCGATCGGGCACCAGGCCGAGCACGAGCAGCCCACCCGCAATGGCGGCGGCCAGCCACCCGAATTCGGCCGTGAAGGCCCAGTCGCTGAAGCCGACGGCCTGGTTGGGCCAGGCCAGCGTGAGCACGGCCAGCGCCAGCCAGCCGGCGGACGCCAGCACACCGGTCCACCAGAACGTGTGATGCGGGCGTGCCCCCGTGCGGAACAGTCCGGGCACAAGGCCCAGCCGCCGCGCGAACGCCACCGGGGCGGGCGAAGGCAGAAGGTTGTCTGCTGTGGTCATCGTGATCCTCCCGGCGGCATCAGGACAACACGTCGCCGTGCACGTGGGCGGCAAAGCGGGCCGGATCGGTGCTCGGCTTGAGCACGCCCACCAGCTTGAAGTCGCGTGCGTAGAACTCGATCTCCTGTCGCAGCGCATTGCCGCTCGGGTGGTGCTTGTGGGTCAGCGTGCCCAGCACCGCCCGCAGGTCCTCCACCGGCACCTTCGAATACGGGCTGTAGATCTTCGCGGTCTCGTTCGGGTAGTTCGCAATGAAGTCGGAAGCCTCGTTGATCGACCGGGCCAGCGCGGCCGCCACCGGTTTTTCGGTGCGCACCAGCTTGCCGCTGACACCGAGCACGCAGCAGGTCTTGGTGGCGTATTCGCCGCTCAGGTTGGTGGCCAGCTCGACCAGGCCCTTGGTGCGACGTTCGATCAGGAACAGATTGGGGTCGCCATCGGCGATCGCGTGCGCCTCGCCCTTCTCCACCGCCACGCCCAGCATGTCGCCGGGGAACTGGCGCCAGTTCACGTCTTTCTCGGGATCGAGTCCCGACTTGACCAGCAGCACGGAGAAGAAATTCTTGCCGGGGCTGTTGAGATCCGACACGGCGATCGTTTTGCCCTTGAGCGCCTTGAGCGAGGTGACGCCGGCCGGCGCGTAGCCGACCAGGCGAGAGCAGCCGCCATGGCTGCTCCCCACCAGCTTGACGTCGAAGCCGGACTCCAGCGGCTTGAGCCAGCGGTGGATCATGCCCACGCCGGCATCGGCCTTGGACGTGGCAATGGACTCCAGCAACTGGTCGGTCGAGCCGCTGAAATTGACCAGATCCACCTTGAGACCGTGCTTCTCGAAGATGCCGCGCTCGATCGCCACGGGCACCGCGGACAGGCAGACGGCGTTGGCGTTCCATGCGAGCTTGATCTCGCGCAGCGGGCCCGCAGCCAGCGCGCCGCGGCCGGCCGCCAGACCGGCGGCACCGACCATGCCGGCTGCGCCGGCAGCGCGCAGCAACTGACGCCGCGACAGGCCGCGCGCCGGGCCCGTGTGTGCAGGGGACGTGAACATGAGAGGACCTTTCTTTCGGTGGATATGAACCTGGACAGAAACAGGTTCCGTCCACGAAGGCCCCGATTGCAAACCAGGCAACCGGCCCTGTGAACGAAGAAAAACAGACATGGATATGCGGAACCATCCGAACAAGGGTGCCCGTCTTCGGGTGAAATACGGGCTCCCCCTGATCGCCGGCACCGTATGCTGGCAACCTCGCTTCAGCCGACACCGCCATGAGCCCATCGCCCCGACTTTCACGCTTGCGCAGCTTCGTGCAGCAACTGGCCACCCTGTTGACCCACGATCCGTCAGAGCCCGAGATCCTCGAGCGCGGCGGCGAACTGCTGGCCCAGCTGATCGCGCACGACGACTGGCTGCCCGAGGCATTCGCACAACCGGACCCCCACCGCTACCAGCAGTACCTGCTGCACGCGGATTCGCTGGAGCGTTTCTCGGTCGTGAGCTTCGTCTGGGGCCCGGGCCAGTCGACCCCGATTCACGACCACACGGTCTGGGGCCTGGTGGGTGTGCTGCGCGGCGCCGAGCATGCGCAGGACTATGCCCAGGCGCCCGACGGCCGCTGGCTGCCCAAGGGGCCGGCGCACAGCCTGCGCGCCGGCCAGGTGGCGGCGGTCTCGCCGCGCATCGGCGACGTGCACCGGGTCAGCAATGCGCTGGCAGACCAGGCGTCCATCAGCATCCACGTCTATGGCGCCAACATCGGCGCCGTACAGCGCTCGGTCTTCCTGGAGGACGGCACGCGCAAGCCCTTCGTCTCGGGCTACAGCAATGCCACGCTGCCCAATTTCTGGGACCTGTCCACCGAACTCAATGCGAGCCTGCGGGCCGCCCGCTGAACCTTCGCAAGCTCCACACCATGACCACTGCCCTGCCCCTCAAGACCTTTGAAGACGTTCGCCAGGCCCTGCTGGCCCGCCGCGAGATTGCCCTGCTGGACGTGCGCGAGGAAGACCCCTTCGCGCAAGAACATCCGCTGTTCGCCGCCAACCTGCCGGCCGGCCGCATCGAGCTCGATGCCTGGGCCCGCATCCCGCGCAGCGACACGGACATCGTGGTCTACGACAACGGCGAAGGCCTGGCCGATCCGGCCGCGCGCACGCTGCGCCGCCTGGGCTACACGAATGTGGCGCTGCTGGCCGGTGGCCTGGAGGGCTGGCGCCACGCGGGTGGCGAGATCTTCAAGGACGTCAACGTGCCGAGCAAGGCCTTCGGCGAACTCGTCGAGTCGGTGCGCCACACACCCTCGCTCGCCGCCGAGGAAGTCAAGGCCCTGCTGGACAGCCAGGCCGACGTGGTGGTGCTCGATGCCCGGCGCTTCGACGAATACCAGACCATGAGCATCCCCTCGGGCATCAGCGTGCCCGGCGCCGAACTGGTGCTGCGTGCGCGCACGCTGGCGCCCGATCCGGCCACGCGCATCATCGTGAACTGCGCGGGCCGCACGCGCAGCATCATCGGCACGCAGTCGCTGGTGAATGCCGGCATCCCCAACCCCGTGTCGGCGCTGCGCAACGGCACCATCGGCTGGACGCTTGCCGGCCAGACGCTGGACCATGGCGCCAGCCGCCGTTTCACCGAGGTCCCGCCCGCGCAACGCGCCGAAGCGGCGCGCGACGCGCGGGCCGTGGCCGACCGTGCCGGCGTGCGCCGCGCCACCCCCGCCGACCTGCCCCGATTTGCCGCCGAGGCCGGCCGCACCACCTACCGCTTCGACGTGCGCACCCCCGAGGCGTTCACCGTCGGCCACCTGCCCGGTTTCCGCAGCGCGCCGGGCGGCCAACTGGTTCAGGAGACCGACGTGTCGGCACCCGTTCGCGGCGCGCGCCTGGTGCTGGCCGACGACGACGGCGTGCGCGCCAACATGACAGCGTCCTGGCTCGCCCAGATGGGCTGGGACGTCTGGGTGCTCGACGGTGTCACGGCGGCGGACTTCAGCGAATCGGGCGCGACCGCGTCCCCCGTCCCCGAGCCCGCCGGCCCGGTGTCATGGACCGATTCGGCGCCGCTTGCGCAGTGGCTGGCCCAGGCGCCGGCCGGACACACGGCCGTGCTCGACCTGACCACCAGCGCCAACTACGTCAAGCGCCACATCCCCGGCGCGTGGTTCGTGCTGCGCTCCGAGCTGGCCCAGGCCGTGGCCCGCATCCCCGCAGCGCAGCGCTACGTGCTGACCTGCGGCAGCAGCCAGCTGGCCCGCTACGCCGCGGCCGATCTGGCGCGCCTCACCGGCGCCGAGGTCGTGGTGCTCAGGGGGGGCACGCTCGCCTGGATCGAAGCCGGATTGCCGCTGGAGCAAGGCGAGACACGGCTGGCCTCACCTCGCACCGACCGCTACCGCCGCCCCTACGAAGGCACGGACAACCCGCGTGAAGCCATGCAGGCTTACCTGGACTGGGAATTCGGCCTCGTCGAGCAGCTCGGCCGCGACGGCACGCACGGGTTCCGGGTGATCTGACCTGAAAACCCGGGGGTTCAAGGCTTCACGGTCACCCAACGAAGTTCGAGCCAGTTGTCGGCCCGGTGCACGACATCCACGTTCGTGCGCGCGGCCCAAGGAATGAACTGGCGGTGCAGCGGAATGTGGTGCACCTGCTCGTTGTGGCGCTTGAACACCTGCTTGATCAGCGCCTTGCGCTTCTCGGGGTCCACCTCCTTGCTTGAAGCGGCCGCCAGCGCATCGAGTTCGTCGTCCTTGAAGTTGCCGCGGTTGTATTCGCCCACGCCCTTCTCGCCCCGGTTGCGGTAGATCGGCGTGAAGGTGGTTTCGGGGTCGGTGATGGAGCCGCCCCAGCCGAACAGGTAGGCCGAGGTGTCGAGCTTGTCAAGCTTGGCGAAGAACAGCGCCTTGGGCTGGGCGTTCACGCGGGTCTTGATGTTCACCTTGGCCCATTGCGCGGCAAGCGCCTGGCAGATGCGTTCGTCGTTGACGTAGCGGTTGTTGGGGCAGTCCAACGTGAACTCGAAACCGTTGGGGTAACCGGCCTCGGCCAGCAGCTTTTTGGCCGCGCTCAGGTCGAAGGGCAGGCGCTTTTCGATCTCGGGGTCGTTGAAGCTGCCCAGCGGCGACGGCACCAGCGCGCCCGTCGGGATCGCCTGGCCATTCATCAGGCGCGTCTTGATGGTCTCGATGTCGATGGCGTGGTAGAGCGCCTTGCGAACGCGCAGGTCCTTGAACGGGTTCTTGCCCTTGACGTTGCTGTAGAGCAGTTCGTCACGCCCCTGGTCGAGGCCGATGTAGAGCACGCGGTTCTCCGGGCCGTCGATCACCTTGACCTGCGGCGTGGCGCGCAGGCGCTCCAGATCGCGCGGCGACGGATCGAGCAGGAAATCGATTTCGCCCGACAGCAGCGCGGCCGTGCGGGTCGGGTCGCTCTTGATCGGCGTGTAGACCACCTGCTGCAGGTTGCTGTCGATGCGGCTCCAGTAATTCGGATTGCGCTTGAGCACCGTCTTCACGTCAGGCTCGCGGCTCACCAGCATCCAGGGGCCCGTGCCATTGGTGTGAAACGCGGCATAAGCCTCCTCCTTGCTCGCGAAATCCTGGGTTTTCGCGGCTTTGTGCTCCTCGGCCCAGCCCTTGCTCAGGATGTACACCGTGTTCAGGTGCTGCAGGAACACCGGGTTGAAACGCGGCAGGTTGAATTCCACGGTCAGGTCATCGATCTTGCGCGCCTCGCCGATCGCATTGGCGTAGGCGGCGATCTGCGAGGTCGGCTGACGGGCCCGGTTCAGCGAGAACACCACATCGTCGGCCGTGAACGGGCGCCCGTCATGGAACTTGACATTGGGCCGCAGCTTGAAGGTCCATTTGAGCGGCCCGTTCTGCTTCCATTCCGTGGCCAACTGGGGAACGATGTTGAGCTGCTTGTCGCGCGCGACCAGGAACTCGTAGATCTGGCCGTTGAACACGTTGGTCAGCGATTCGTTCTGTGCAAACGGGTCCAGCGTCAGCGGATCGCCCGCCGCGGCCCAGCGCAGGGTCTGCGCCTGCGCGGCCGTCAGCATCGACGCCAGGACCAGCCCAAAGTAGATCAACCGTTTCATCCGAGGTACTCCATTCATGGCGTTGTTTCGTGCCTTGAGGGTACTTTAAGGGAATCGGTCGCGCCGCACCGGATTGAGGCCGACAGATTCCGCCGATCACAGCTTGGCGATCGACACTTCGGTGGACTTGACCAGGGCGACCACATCGGAGCCCACGACCAGGCTGAGGTCGTCCACCGACCGGGTGGTAATGACGGATGTCACGATGCCCCACGGCGTTTCGACATCGATCTCGGAGACAACATCGCCCCGAATGATTTCGCGGATTTTTCCCTTGAACTGGTTGCGAACGTTGATG
>JAHFQI010000177.1 GCA_023259355.1 Comamonadaceae bacterium | reverse complement strand
CATCAGCGTGGTGCCGGCCGACCAGGAAGCCAACACCGTGGTCGGGGTGCTGCAAAAGGGCTACACCATCGCCGAGCGCGTGCTGCGCCCCGCGCTGGTCACGGTCGCGGCGCCGAAATAAAAATAACTTGAAACAACTCAAGTTATCCACAAGTTATTGATATTCGAACTTTCAACGATCACGGAGAAAAATCATGGGAAAAATCATCGGCATTGACCTCGGCACCACCAACAGCTGCGTGTCCATCATGGAAGGCAACACCACCAAGGTGATCGAGAACTCGGAAGGCGCGCGCACCACGCCCTCCATCGTGGCGTACCAGGAAGACGGCGAGGTGCTGGTCGGCGCTTCCGCCAAGCGCCAGGCCGTGACCAACCCGCGCAACACGCTGTACGCCATCAAGCGCCTGATCGGCCGCAAGTTCACCGAGAAGGAAGTGCAGAAGGACATCAACCTGATGCCCTACAAGATCGCGGCCGCCGACAACGGCGACGCCTGGGTCGAAGTGCGCGGCAAACAGATTTCCGCCCAGCAGGTCAGCGCCGACATCCTGCGCAAGATGAAGAAGACCGCCGAGGACTACCTGGGCGAGCCGGTGACCGAGGCCGTGATCACGGTCCCCGCCTACTTCAACGACGCGCAGCGCCAGGCCACCAAGGACGCCGGCCGCATCGCCGGCCTGGACGTCAAGCGCATCATCAACGAGCCGACCGCGGCCGCGCTGGCCTTCGGCCTGGACAAAAACGAAAAGGGCGACCGCAAGATCGCCGTCTATGACCTTGGCGGCGGCACCTTCGACATCTCGATCATCGAGATCGCCGATGTCGATGGCGAAAAGCAGTTCGAAGTGCTGTCCACCAACGGCGACACCTTCCTGGGTGGCGAAGACTTCGACCAGCGCATCATCGACTACATCATTGGCGAGTTCAAGAAGGAACAGGGCGTGGACCTGTCCAAGGACGTGCTGGCCCTGCAGCGCCTGAAGGAAGCCGCCGAGAAGGCCAAGATCGAGCTGTCGTCCTCGGCCGCCACCGACCTCAACCTGCCCTACATCACCGCCGATGCCAGCGGCCCCAAGCACCTGAGCATCAAGCTCACGCGCGCCAAGCTGGAAAGCCTGGTCGAGGAGTTGATCGAGCGCACCATCGCCCCCTGCCGCATGGCCATCAAGGACGCCGGCGTGAGCGTGGCCGACATCCATGACGTGATCCTGGTCGGCGGCATGACCCGCATGCCCAAGGTGCAGGACAAGGTCAAGGAGTTCTTCGGCAAGGAGCCGCGCAAGGACGTGAACCCCGACGAGGCCGTGGCCGTGGGCGCCGCCATCCAGGGCCAGGTGCTCTCGGGCGACCGCAAGGACGTGCTGCTGCTCGACGTGACGCCGCTGTCGCTGGGCATCGAGACGCTGGGCGGCGTGATGACCAAGATGATCACCAAGAACACGACCATCCCGACCAAGTTCGCGCAGACCTTCTCCACCGCCGACGACAACCAGCC
This sequence comes from Comamonadaceae bacterium, assembly GCA_023259355.1. GTDB lineage: Bacteria > Pseudomonadota > Gammaproteobacteria > Burkholderiales > Burkholderiaceae_C > JAHFQI01. The sequence continues at coordinate 6,197 of JAHFQI010000177.1, read as the reverse complement.
GGCCGTGACGATCAAGGTCTACCAGGGCGAGCGCGAGATGGCCTCCGGCAACAAGAGCCTGGGCGAGTTCAACCTCGAAGGCATCCCGCCGGCGCCGCGCGGCCTGCCGCAGATCGAGGTGAGCTTCGACATCGACGCCAACGGCATCCTGCACGTGGGCGCCAAGGACAAGGGCACGGGCAAGGAAAACAAGATCACCATCAAGGCCAACTCGGGCCTGACCGAGGCCGAGATCCAGCAGATGGTGAAGGACGCCGAGCTGAACGCCGCCGAAGACCACAAGAAGTTCGAGCTGGTGCAGGCGCGCAACCAGGCCGATGCCACGGTGCACAGCGTGCGCAAGAGCCTGGTTGAGTACGGCGACAAACTCGACGCGGGCGAGAAGGAAAAGATCGAAGCCGCGATCAAGGACCTGGAAGAAGCCCTCAAGGGCGACGACAAGGCCGCCATCGAGGAAAAGAGCGGCCTGCTCATGACCGCCAGCCAGAAGCTCGGCGAGAAGATGTACGCCGACATGCAGGCCCAGCAGGCCCAGCAGGCCGCGGGCCAGGCCGGTGCCGCCGGCGCCGAAGGGGCTTCAGCCAAGCCGGCCGACGACAACGTGGTCGATGCCGAGGTGAAGGAAGTCAAGAAAGGTTGAAGGCAGGCGCCCAGGCGCCGCGTTTGACTCGCCGCGTTCGGACGATTCCATGACGGAATCTTCAGCGCGGCGTTCTTGTTGCAACGGTTAGAGAACCACGATGGCCAAAAGAGACTTTTACGAAATTCTGGGTGTTCCGAAGAACGCCTCGGAAGAAGAAATCAAGAAGGCTTATCGCAAGCTCGCGATGAAGCACCATCCTGACCGCAATCAGGGCGATGCCACCAAGGATGCCGAGGTCAAGTTCAAGGAGGCCAAGGAAGCCTACGAGATGCTCAGCGACGCGCAAAAGCGCGCGGCGTACGACCAGTATGGCCACGCGGGCGTGGACCCCAACATGCGTGGCGGCCCGGGCGGCCACGGCGCGGAAGGTTTCGGCGGTTTTGCCGAGGCCTTTGGCGACATCTTCGGCGACGTGTTCGGCGGCGGACGCGGGCGCGGCCAGGGCGGGCGGCAGGTCTACCGCGGTTCCGACCTGAGCTACGCCATGGAAGTCACGCTGGAGGAAGCGGCCCACGGCAAGGACGCGCAGATCCGCATCCCCACCTGGGATGCGTGCGAGACCTGCAGCGGCAGCGGCGCCAAGCCCGGCACCAGCGCCAAGACCTGCACCACCTGCCACGGCCAGGGCGTGGTGCAGATGCGCCAGGGTTTCTTCAGCGTGCAGCAGACCTGCCCGCACTGCCACGGCAGCGGCAAGATCATCCCCGACCCCTGCACCAGCTGCCACGGCCAGGGCAAGATCAAGAAGCAGAAGACGCTGGAAGTGAAGATTCCGGCCGGCATCGACGACGGCATGCGCATCCGCAGCGCCGGCAACGGCGAACCGGGCACCAACGGCGGCCCGCCGGGCGACCTCTACATCGAGATCCGCCTGAAAAAGCACGACATCTTCGAGCGCGACGGCGACGACCTGCATTGCCAGGTGCCGATCAGCTTCACCACGGCGGCCCTGGGCGGCGAGATCGAGGTGCCGACGCTGGCCGGCAAGGCCGCCATCGACATCCCCGAGGGCACGCAGGCCGGCAAGCAGTTCCGCCTGCGCGGCAAGGGCATCAAGGGTGTGCGCGCCAGCTACCCCGGCGACCTGTACTGCCATGTCTCGATCGAAACCCCGGTCAAGCTCACCGAACACCAGCGCAAGCTGCTCAAGGAGCTGGAGGAGTCGCTGAAAAAAGGCGGCCCCAAACACTCGCCGAGCGGCAGCAGCTGGACCGACCGCCTCAAGAGCTTCTTCAGCGCTTGATAGAGCGGCCCCCAAGGGGGCCGGGGCCTGCTTGGGGCGGCCCGGCGCGGGCCTGACAGAGCCCCCGACGCTCATGGGTATCATGGGTCCATGAGCGTCACCCTCACCTTCCTCGGCGGTGCCGACACGGTCACCGGCTCCAAGTACTTGGTCCAGCACGACGGCTACAGCCTGCTGGTGGACTGCGGGCTGTTCCAGGGCTACAAGCAGCTGCGCCTGCGCAACTGGCGGCCCTTGCCGGTGGTGCCCGGCCAGGTGCACGCCGTCATCCTGACCCACGCCCATCTGGACCACAGCGGCTACCTGCCGCTGCTCGCACGCGAGGGCTTTCGCGGCCGGGTGTACGCCACGCCCGGCACGCGCGACCTGTGCGGCATCCTGTTGCCCGACAGTGGCCACATCCAGGAAGAGGACGCGGCTTTTGCCAACCGCCACGGTTTTTCGAAACACGCGCCGGCCCTGCCCCTTTACACGCGGCAGGACGCACTGAGCAGCCTCAAGCAGATCCGGCCGGTTGAAATGGGCCGCCTGTTCGAGCCCATTCACGGCTGGCAGGCCCGCTTCACGTCCGCCGGCCACATTCTGGGCGCGGCCAGCCTGCTGCTGGAAGTGGGCGGGCGGCGCATCCTGTTCTCGGGCGATCTGGGCCGCCCCGACGACGTGATCATGAACCCGCCCGACGATCCGCCGCCGGCCGACACGGTGCTGGTGGAATCCACCTATGGCGACCGGCAGCACCCCGCTGAAAACGTGGCGGCCGAACTGGGCCCCGCGCTGCAGCGGCTGGCGGCCCGCGGCGGCGTGGCCGTGGTGCCGGTGTTCGCCGTGGGGCGGGCCCAGACCGTGCTGCACACCATCGCCCAGCTCAAGGCGCAGGGGGCGATCCCGCATTCGCTGCCGGTCTTTCTGGACAGCCCGATGGCCGTGCACACGACCGGCCTGTTCAGCGGGCATCCGGGCGAACACCGGCTCAGCACCCGGGAGGTCCACGCCATGACCCGCGCGGCCACCATGCTGGAGACGCCCGAGCAGTCCAAGGCCCTGGCGCACCGCCATGGCCCCATGGTGATCCTGGCCGCCAGCGGCATGGCCACGGGCGGGCGCGTGCTGCACCACCTGGCCCTGTACGCGGGCGACCACCGCAACATGGTCATCCTGACCGGCTACCAGGCCCCCGGCACGCGGGGCGCCCGGCTGGCCGACGGCGAGAAGACCGTCCGCATCCACGGCCAGGAGGTCGCGGTCAACGCGGAAGTGGTTCAACTGGCCTCCGCGTCCGCCCACGCCGACGCCAATCAGGTGCTGGACTGGTTGCGCAAGATGCCCAAGGCACCGGCGCAGGTCTATGTGGTGCATGGCGACATGGCCGCATCCGACAGGCTGCGCCAGCGCATCGAGCATGAACTGAAGTGGCGCGCCATGGTGCCCGAACACGGCTCGACCTGGCCCGTCTGAACAGGCCTGGCCTGCCAGTCGATCACTGGTTTTCTCACTTTGAAACACATCGCGACGAACCGGGCGGCTGGGCGCCGGAAAATGACGCCGCCGTCACTTACAGTGCATGTCCTCTTCACTTCACGGGAGTTCACGTCATGAAAACAAAAGCCGCTGTCGCCTGGAAATCCGGCGCCCCCCTGACCATTGAAACCGTGGACCTGGACGGCCCGCGTTTTGGCGAAGTGCTGGTCGAGATCAAGGCCACCGGCATCTGCCACACCGACTACTACACGCTCTCGGGCGCCGACCCCGAAGGCATTTTCCCGGCCATCCTGGGCCACGAGGGTGCCGGCGTGGTGGTGGACGTCGGCCCCGGCGTGACGACCCTCAAGAAGGGCGACCACGTCATTCCGCTCTACACCCCGGAATGCCGCCAGTGCAAGTTCTGCCTGAGCCGCAAGACCAACCTGTGCCAGCTGATCCGCGGCACGCAGGGCAAGGGCCTGATGCCCGACGCCACCAGCCGCTTCAGCCTGAACGGCGAGCCGATCTTCCACTACATGGGCACCAGCACCTTCAGCAACCACACCGTGGTGCCCGAGATCGCGCTGGCCAAGATCCGCCCCGACGCCCCGTTCGACAAGGTCTGCTACATCGGCTGCGGCGTCACCACCGGCATCGGCGCGGTCATCTTCACCGCCAAGGTCGAGGCCGGCGCCAACGTGGTGGTGTTCGGCCTGGGCGGCATCGGCCTGAACGTGATCCAGGGCGCGAAGATGGTCGGCGCGGACAAGATCATCGGCGTGGACCTGAACCCTGGGCGCGAGGCCATGGCGCGCCAGTTCGGCATGACGCACTTCCTGAACCCCAGGGACATTGAAGCGGCGGGCGGCAACCTGGTGGACGCGATCGTGCAGCTCACCGATGGCGGCGCCGACTACAGCTTCGAGTGCATCGGCAACACCAAGGTGATGCGCCAGGCGCTGGAATGCACGCACAAGGGCTGGGGCCAGAGCATCATCATCGGCGTGGCCGAGGCCGGCGCGGAGATCAGCACGCGGCCGTTCCAGCTGGTCACCGGCCGGGTGTGGAAAGGCTCGGCCTTCGGCGGCGCGCGCGGGCGCACCGACGTGCCCAAGATCGTGGACTGGTACATGGAGGGCAAGATCGACATCGACAGTCTGATCACCCACACCATGCCGCTGGAAAAAATCAACGACGGTTTTGAGCTGATGAAGCGCGGCGAGTCGATCCGCGGCGTGGTGCTGTTTTGAGCCAGGCGCTTCCATGAACAACCCCGACGAACTTGAGCTCCTGAGCGAGCACGCCTGTTTCGGCGGCGTGCAGCGCTACTACCGCCACGCCTCGCGGGAGATCGGCCTGCCGATGCGTTTCGGCATTTACCTGCCGCCGCAGGCGCTGCAGGGCCCGGCGCCCGCGCTGATGTACCTGGCGGGCCTGACCTGCAACGAGGAAACCCTGGCCACCAAGGCGGGCGCGCAACGGCGGGCGGCCGAACTCGGGCTGGCACTGGTCACGCCCGACACCAGCCCGCGCGGCGCCGACTTGCCGGGCGAATCGGCGCACTGGGATTTCGGCGTCGGCGCCGGTTTCTACCTCGATGCCACCGAGCCGCCCTGGAACCGCCACTGGCGCATGGAAAGCTACCTGATCCGGGAGCTGGTTCCGCTCGTCGTCGCGCAACTGGCGGTGGATGGCGACCGGCTGGGCATTTTTGGCCACTCTATGGGCGGGCATGGCGCGCTGACGCTGGCGCTGCGGTATCCGGGGCGGTTCAAATCGCTGTCGGCCTTCGCGCCCATCTGCGCGCCCACCCGGTGCCCCTGGGGTCAAAAGGCGTTCAGCGGCTACCTGCGCCTGGAAATGGACGACTGGGCGCAGCACGACGCCAGTGCGTTGATGGCCGCCCAGACCCTGCCGCCCTACCCGGCCGGCATCCTGATCGACCAGGGCCTGGCGGACCAGTTCCTGAGCAAGCAGTTGTATCCCGAGGCGTTCGAGGCGGCCTGTGCCGGCGTCGGCCAGCCGCTCACGCTGCGCCGCCACACGGGTTATGACCACGGGTATTACTTCATCCAGACCTTCATGGCCGATCACCTGGAACACCATCACCGGGTGCTGAACAGCTGAAGCCCGCCGAACGCCGGGCACCGGCAACGGCTTTAACCCGGCGTTAAGCCAGCCCTGCACCAGAAACGGGACAATGCAGGGTTATGCCCCTGAAAATGCCCCGTTCTGACCACCCAAGCCCGTCCCGCGCCGGGACACGGGCGCCCGCGACGGGCGGCCTGCCCGCCGCCTGGCTGCTGGTGATTGCCAGCGTGTGGATGGCCACGGTGGGCAACGTGGCGCTGTGGCGGCAACTGGCGCGGCTGCCCGAACTCGCCAACGGGCGCGGGCTGGCGTTCGGCGTCGGCTTCGCGGTGCTGATCGCGCTGGCGCTGGCGGCGGTGCTCAGCCTATTTGCCTGGCGCTGGACGCTCAAGCCGGTGATCACGCTGTTTCTGGTGTCGGCGGCCGCCGGCGCCTATTTCATGATGGCCTATGGCGTCGTGATCGACGGCACCATGATGGTCAACGTGCTGCAAACCGACCCGCGCGAGACGCGTGACCTGCTGAACTGGCGCCTGTTTGCCACCATCGGTGTGCTGGGCGCCTTGCCCGCGATCTGGCTCTGGCGCACCCCGGTGCGGCGCGTGGGCGCCGGCCGGCAGGCGCTGAGCAACGCCACCACCTTTCTCGCCTCGTCCGCCCTGCTGTCGGGGACCTTGATGGTGGGTTTCCAGGATTTTTCCTCGGTGATGCGCAACCACACGCAGGTGCGCTACCTGATCAACCCGCTCAATTCGTTCT
>JAHFQI010000176.1 GCA_023259355.1 Comamonadaceae bacterium | reverse complement strand
ATACCGCCATCACTTTCTTCCAGTAGGCGTACATGCTGCGGATCAGCGTTTCGGTGACCATGTGCTCGGTCATTTCCGTGCCGGTGCCGCCGAGTTCGCACAGGGTGCTGCCGGTGTCCTTGCCGTCGCTGCCCCACTGCCTGAAACCGTTCTGACTGAATTCGATGACCTCGCCGTCGTCAGCGCTCACGAAGCCGGCGGGGCCGAACAGGTTGGACTGGCGCAGGCGGCGCTGTGTCATCTCGGGCGTGTCGTCGGCGAAGCCGAAGTGCGTCCAGACGAAATCGAATTCGCCCTCGCCGCGCGGCACGATGTGGCGGGTGCTGAGGGAATTGACCTGCTGCTGGATGATGAGGCTGGGGAACAGCGTGATCATCGTGACGGTGGGCGTGATGGTGGCGCCCGCGCGCGAGGGGTCGGGAATGGTCCACCACGGCTCGGGCACGACGTCGAGCAGGCGCGGGTCGTTCACCGTCATGCTGGCCTTGAAGCTGGTCACGCCCTCGGTCACGGCCTTGTTCTCGCCGCCGTCATTGCGACGCGAAATCATCACCGCGTGGCGGCCGTGTTCGTCCATCACCATGCGGCTTTTCTGGTCGGCGCGCCACAGGCCGAAGGTGACGAACCAGGTGTGCAGCAGGCCGGGGTGGTACGGGTCCTTGATGTTTTCCATCATCAGCTTCCAGTTGCCCGGAATACGCTGGCGGTTGTAGCCGAGCAGCGTGAGCGGCGCGCTGCCTTCGGGCCGCTTGAAGATGCGGTCGAGCCAGGGCATGACGTTGGGGCCCAGGTAGTCTTCGAGCGGCTCGGTCTCGTCGCTGAAGGTGGCGAACACCAGGCCGTGCAGCACGGCGACGCGCAGCTTGGTCAGGCCGTGGTTCTTGAGATCAAAGTCCGCGGGCATGCCGCCGTTGACACATTCGCCGTCCGGGCCTTCGGCCTTGACGCCGTCCTTGAACGGCAGGGCCGCGAGGTCGCCGTTGAGCTTGTAGGTCCACTGGTGGTAGGGGCAGACGAAGCTGCGCGAGTTGCTGGTCTTGCCGTCCATCGACGGATGGCAAAAGCGCACGCCGCGGTGGGCGCAGCGGTTTTCCACGACGCGGATGCCGGGGTCGGTGGCGCGGTCCTTGGGCGCAACGCGGTCGCGCACCATGATGACCTGGCGCTCGCCCACCCAGGTGAGCCGGTAGTCGCCGACGTTGGGGATCTCGACGGCCAGACCCACGTAGCACCAGTGCTTGCCGTAGAACAGGGTGTCGAGTTCGCGCTGGTACACCTGCGCGTCGGTGTAGGCCCAGAAGGGCACGCGGCTGGAGCCGGCGCCGGGCCAGCGGGTCAGGGGTTGGGGTGCGTTCATGTCTCCTCGCACGGGGGTGGCGATGGAAACGATGATACGCGTGCTTACGAAGCCGGGCCAGCCGCCCGTCGGTGCTCCGGCGTCGGCTATTGCTCAGGACGCGTCAAAGACCACGCTGCCGCGCGCCAGCCATTGACGTACCTCGCTCTGGCTGGGCGGCACGCAGCCCTGGCGCTGGACGCAGAAGCTCGCGCTGGCAATGCCGCGCGCCAGGATGCGCCGCGCTTCGCCATCGGTGATCTCGTGCACGTTGACTCTCGCCGCGCCCTCCTCGCCCAGCAACTCGCTGAGCAGGCCGGCCAGGAAGCAGTCGCCCGCGCCCACGGTGTCCACCACGTCCAGCGCGGCGGTTTCGCGGGCCGTCCAGATGCGGCCGTCGCGGGCCAGCAGGCTGGCGCCTTCGGCGCCGCGGGTCAGCGCCACCAGGCGGGCCGGGCTGAGAGCAAACAGCGCCCGCGCGGCGGCCACCGGGTCGGCCATGTCCGGCAGCAGCAGGGCCAGGTCGTCGTCGCTGGCCTTGATGACATCGGCCTGCGCCAGGGCGGCCCGCACGCTGTCGCGGTAGGCGTTCGCGTCCGCCACCACGCTGGGCCGCAGGTTGGCGTCCACCACCACCAGCAGCCCCTGCGCGCGGCACGCCTGCAGCCACGGCAGGTAACGCTCGCGGTCTTCCGGGGCCAGCGCCAGGCAGCCGGTGCAGACCGCTTGCAGGCCGGCTTGCGCGCGGGTGCCGGCGATGAGGCTTTCGGCGCTGACGGCGCGGTCGGCCACGCCCTCGCGGTAGAACGCGTATTCGGGCTTGCCCGCGGCGTCCAGCGCCACCACGGCCAACGAGGTCGGCTCGGCCACCGGCGCGGCTTGGGCGAGCCGCACGCCAGCCTCACGCAGGCCGTCGGTCAGCAGCCGGCCGAAGCGGTCGCCCGAGAGCGGGTTCAGGTAGGCCGTGCCGGTGCCTTGCAGCGCCAGCGCCCGCGTGAGGTTGTAGACCGCGCCGCCGGCACAGGGTGCGAAGAGCTGGTCGTTGCGGGCGACGAGGTCGATCAGGGCCTCGCCGGCGGTGGCCACACGGATTTGGATGCTAGGGTTTTCCATAACTAAAACTACTTGATTTAGTAATTGATCCCGAACTATAGTTGCTTCGCTTCGCAACGTAAAGAGCCGGCCATCCGGGCCAGCACCCCGAAACCCTACTTCGCCCCTTCAGGAGACTTGCATGAAAAATCTTGGCCGCACCCTCGTGTTGTCCGCCGTCGCCATCGCCGCATCGGCCGCCTTCGCACAGACCCAGCCGGTGATCGGCCTGATCACCAAGACCGAGACCAACCCCTTCTTCGTGAAGATGAAGGAAGGCGCCGAGGCTGAAGCCAAGAAGATCGGCGCCAAGCTGCTCACGGCCGCCGGCAAGCAGGACGGCGACACCGCCGGCCAGATCGCCGCGATCGAGAACATGGTCTCGGCGGGCGCCAAGACGATTCTGCTGACCTCCAGCGGCGACGCCATCATCCCGACCGTCAAGAAGGTGCAGGCCAAGGGCGTGCAGGTGATCGCGCTGGACAGCCCGTTCGACGGCGCCGACGCGCTGTTCGCCACCGACAACTACAAGGCCGGCGTGCTGATCGGCCAGTACGCCAAGGCGGCGCTGGGCGGCAAGCCGGCCAAGATCGCGACGCTGGACCTGTTCCCCGGCCACCCGGTCGGCGCGCAGCGCCACAACGGCTTCATGAAGGGTTTTGGCCTGGCCGCTGCCGACGCCAAGTCCAACGAGCTGTCCAAGGACGCCGCCGTGGTCTGTATGGCCGACAGCTTTGGCGACCCCGCCAAGGGCCAGACCGCCATGGAAAACTGCCTGCAGAAGAACCCCGACATCAACCTCGTCTACACGATCAACGAACCCGCGGCGGCCGGCGCCTTCAACGCGCTCAAGAAGGCCGGCAAGGAAAAAACCGTGACCATCGTCTCGGTGGACGGCGGCTGCCAAGGCATCAAGGACACGGCAGCCGGCATGATTGCCGCCACCTCGCAGCAGTACCCGCTGAAGATGGCCGCCATGGGCGTGGCCGCCGGCGTGGACTATGCCAAGAACGGCAAGAAAGTCTCGGGCTACACCGACACCGGCGTCACGCTGATCGCCCACAAGGCCATCGCCGGCGTGGACAGCAAGGACACCAAGGTTGGCCTGGACCTGTGCTGGGGCAACAAGTAAGGGTCGGGGCGAACTGGGCCATCCACCATGAACACATCCTCCCGCCATATTCCCTGGGGCGCACTGGGGCCCTGGCTGGCCCTGGCCGCCGCCAGTGCCTTCTTCGCCACCCAGTCCGAGCGATTCCTGACCGGTGAAAACCTGTCGCTGGTGCTGCAGCAGGTCATGGTCGTCGGCGTGCTTGCCATCGGGCAGACGCTGATCATCCTGACGGCCGGCATCGACCTGTCCTGCGGCATGGTCATGGCGCTGGGCGGCATGGTGGTGACCAAGCTCGCAGTGGAAAGCGGCCTGCATCCGTTGCTGGCCATGGCCTGTGGCATCGCGGTCACCTGCGCCTTCGGGCTGGTCAACGGCCTGCTGGTCACACGGGCCAAGCTACCGTCCTTCATCGTCACGCTGGGCACCATGAACATTGCCTTTGCCGTGACGCAGATTTACTCCAAATCCCAGACCGTGACCAACCTGCCCGACATGCTGACGGGCATCGGCAACACCTTCACGCTGGGCGGCACCGAGATCAGCTGGGGCACGGTGCTGATGGTGGGCTTGTACTTCGTGGCCTGGCGCCTGCTGGCCGACACCGCGCCGGGGCGCCACCTCTACGCCGTGGGCAACCAGGCCGAGGCGGCGCGCCTGACCGGCATTCCGGTGGAGCGGGTGCTCTTGGGCGTGTACGTGCTGGCCGGCTTTTTCTACGGCATTGCGGCGCTGCTGTCGATCGCACGCACCGGCGTCGGCGACCCGCAGGCCGGCCAGACCGAGAACCTGGACACCATCACCGCCGTGGTGCTGGGCGGCACCAGCCTGTTCGGCGGGCGCGGCATCATCCTCGGCTCGCTGGTGGGGGCCGTCATCGTCGGCGTGTTCCGCAACGGGCTCACGCTGATGGGCGTGGCCTCGGTGGTGCAAACGTTGATCACTGGCGTGTTGGTGATCCTGGCCGTCGCCGCGGACCAGATGTCAAGAAAGGGAGCCCGCTGATGTCCTCAACAAATCTTGTGATGCAGGCCAAGGGCCTGGTCAAGCGCTACGGTCAGGTCACCGCGCTGGACGGCACCGATTTCGAACTGCGCGCCGGCGAAATCCTGGCCGTGATCGGCGACAACGGCGCGGGCAAGTCCTCGCTGATCAAGGCGCTGTCGGGCGCCACGGTGCCCGACGAAGGCGAGATGCTGCTCGACGGCCAGCCCGTGCAGTTCAGGTCGCCGATCGACGCGCGCCGCGCCGGCATCGAAACCGTGTACCAGGACCTCGCCGTGGCCCCGGCCATGACGATTGCCGAGAACCTGTTCCTGGGCCGCGAGATCATCAAGGACAACCCCATCGGCCGGCTGCTGCGCCTGCTGGACAAGAAAGCCATGCTGGAGCAGGCCGTGCAGCGCATGCAGGAGCTGAAGGTCGGCATCCGCTCCATGACGCAGGCGGTGGAGACGCTCTCGGGCGGGCAGCGCCAGTGCGTGGCCGTGGCACGCGCGGCGGCCTTCGCCCAGCATGTGGTGATCATGGACGAGCCCACGGCCGCGCTGGGCGTGAAAGAGGGCAACATGGTGCTGGAGCTGATCCGCCGGGTGCGCGACAAGGGCCTGCCGGTGATCCTGATCAGCCACAACATGCCGCATGTGTTCGAGATTGCCGACCGCATCCACATCCAGCGGCTGGGCAAGCGCGCCACCGTGGTCAACCCGCACGTCATCAGCATGAGCGACACGGTGGCGGTGATGACGGGCGCCATGCTGCCCGAGGAATTGCCGGAGGCCGCCCTTGCTTAAAGGCATCGACCCCCTGCTCACGCCCGAGCTGCTCAAGGTGTTGGCCGAGATGGGCCACGACGACGCCATCGTGCTCGCCGACTGCAATTTCACCGCAACGCGGCTGGCCGGCGGCAAGCCCGTGCTGCGCCTGCCGGGCGTGGGCCTGGTGCGCGCGGTGCAGGCGGTCGAATCGGTGCTGCCGCTGGCCGCCGACGTGAACCATCCGGTGGCCTACATGCAGGTCAGCGAGACCGAGGCGCCCTACCGCTCCGCGCTGCAGCGCGAGGTGATGGCGGTGCTCGCACCCGCGTTGCGTGCGGGCCAGGATGCCGAGGCCGTGGAACGCTTCGCCTTTTACGACCGGGTGCGCGATGCGTTTGCCATCGTCGTGACGGGCGAACCGCAGCCTTTCGGCAACTTCATCCTGCGCAAGGGCACCATCGGCGAAAATCTGCGCCCATGACCCAGAATTCACCGGCCACCACCCCGCTGCGGCCCCGTGGATCGAACCAGGTCGGCATGCGCCAGTTCAACGAGCGCGTGGTGCTGCAGGCCTTGCGCCTGCACGGCGCTCTGCCCAAGGCCGACCTTGCGCGCCTGACGGGCCTCACGGCCCAAACCATCGGCCTCATCACCACGCGGCTCGAAGACGACGACCTGCTCATCCGGCAGGACCGCGTGCGCGGGCGCATCGGCCAGCCCTCGGTGCCGCTGGCGCTGAACCCCGACGGCGCGTTTGCCATCGGCATCAAGATCGGCCGGCGCAGCACCGACTCGCTGCTGGTGGACTTCACGGGCCGGGTGCGCCAGCGCATGGCGCTGTCCTATGCCTTTCCCGATGCGACGGACCTGCTGCCCGCCATCGCCGGGCACCTGCACAGCCTGCGCACTTCACTGGGCGCGCAGGCTTCGCGCCTGGTGGGCGTGGGTGTCGCCGCACCGTTCCAGATGGGTGGCTGGCACCGCATGCTGGGCCTGTCCGGGGCGCAATCGGACGCCTGGAACCGGATGAACCTGGCCGCCGAGGTGCAGGCCATGACCGAGCTGCCGGTGAGCTACGCCAAGGACACCTCGGCCGCCTGTGTGGCCGAGCTGCTGCAGGGGCGCGGGCGCGACCTCAAGAGTTTTCTCTATCTGTTCGTGGACACCTTTGTCGGCGGCGGGCTGGTGCTGAACTCGCAGCTGCACTCGGGCGTGCGCGGCAACGCGGGCGCCGTGGCCTCGCTGCCGATGGGCGTGGCCAGCGGGCCGGCCGTGCCCGAACAGCTGGTGCGCGATGCCTCGCTGTGGGAGCTGGAGCAGCAGTTCAGCCGCCACGGGCTGGACCCGGCCGCCGCCTATGACGCCCGGGCGATGCAGGCGCCCTGGAGCGAGCACACGCGGGAATGGGTCCGGTCGGCCGCCAACGCGCTGGCGCACTGCATCGTGTCGGGCACGGCTTTTGTCGATGTGGGTGCGGTGGTGCTGGACAGCTCTCTCGCCCCCGACGCCCTGCAGTCCCTGCTGGCCGAAACCGCGCAAGCGATGCAGCGCTACAACTGGGAAGGCCTGTGGATGCCGGCCCTGCATGCGGGCACCATCGGCCCCGACGCGCGGGCGCTGGGCGGCGCCTTGCTGCCGCTGCACGCGAACTTCGCGCCGGACAGCGACATCTTCCTCAAGGCGGCCTGACGGCCTTCAGCCGGGCTCGCCCTGGCCGTTTATTTCAGATTGCACTCGCGCCGCAGCAGGGCCAGGGCGTCCTTCAGCGCGTAGTCCAGATCGCTTTGCAGCGTGGACCGTGCGTCGTCAAAGAAGCTCTGCCAGAGGTGGGTGTAGTCATCCTGGTGCTGCGCGGGCGCGTGGTCGAGGATGTACTGGCTGGCCAGCTCCGGCTTGACGCCGGATTTGCGGATCTTTCGGATCAGGGCCGCCGCGCCTTTTTCGGTCAGCAGCGTCTTGGGCGCCGCCCCCGCCGCCACACAAAGGAACAGCGTGAGCAGCGAGCTGTCGTCGTTGTGCCCGCCGGTGGCTTTGTTCCAGGCCTCGGAGGCCGAGCGGTCGTGGTGGTCCACCTCGCTCAAGCCGTCTTCGATCCAGAAATACCGGCCCATGAAGGCGGGCGTCTGGTCGAACAGCTTCCGGGCGGGCAGGCTCGCGTCCAGGATCTTCGGCAGATCGGCCACGACGGATAACCGCACGGCCTCCACCACGGCCTTGAATTCGTCGGGCAGGCGGGCCGGAAGCGTGAGGGAAAAGGCCGTTGAATTGGCGCCTGCCTTGGCCGCAACCCTGGCCTTGGCTGCGGGCTTTTCCCCTTCCTGCGCCGCAGTTTTGACTGTGGCCTGGGGCGCGCCGCAGGCCTTGCGCAGCGCCGCCACCCCCTTCTCGAAAGCGACCCAGTCGGGCATTTCGGTGCGCCCCATGGCCAGCGTCAGCAGCGCGGTGCGGATGACGGCCTCTGCATCCTTGCCACTGTCTTCCAGCTCGTCGGCATCCACGCCCAGCTCGTGCGCCAACCAGACCGCCGC
>JAHFQI010000175.1 GCA_023259355.1 Comamonadaceae bacterium | reverse complement strand
TTCTTTCTTTCTGATTTCCTGGAGACATCCATGAGCTACATCGCCCCGGTCAAGGACATGTTGTTTGACATCGAGCACCTGGCACGCATCGACCAGATCGCGCAGATTCCCGGTTTTGAAGAGGCTGGGCTTGAAACGGCCCAGGCCGTGCTCGAGGAGTGCGCCAAACTCAACGAAGGCGTGATCGCACCCTTGAACTGGGAGGGTGACAAGTACCCATCCTCGTTCCACGATGGCAAGGTCACCACGACGCCCGGCTTCAAGGAGGCCTTCAAACAGTACGCCGAGGGGGGCTGGCAGGGCTTGCAGCACCCGGTGGATTTCGGCGGCCAGGGCTTGCCCAAGACCATCGGTGCGGCCTGCGGTGAAATTCTCAACGCGGCCAACCTGAGTTTTGCGCTGTGCCCGCTGCTCACCGACGGCGCGATCGAGGCCCTGCTGACGGCCGGCTCCGACGAACTCAAGGCCACCTACCTTGAAAAGCTGATCGCCGGCCAGTGGACCGGCACCATGAACCTCACGGAGCCGCAGGCCGGCTCGGACCTCTCACTGGTACGCACGCGCGCCGAACCGCTGCCCGACGGCACCTACAAGATCTTCGGCACCAAGATCTTCATCACCTATGGCGAGCACGACATGGCCGAGAACATCGTGCATCTCGTGCTGGCCCGCGTGCCCGGCGCGCCCGAGGGCGTCAAGGGCATCAGCCTGTTTGTGGTGCCGAAGTTCATGGTCAACCGCGATGGTTCGCTGGGGACGCGCAACGACGTGCACTGCGTGAGCATCGAGCACAAGATGGGCATCAAGGCCTCTCCCACGGCGGTGCTGCAGTTTGGCGACCAAGGTGGCGCCGTGGGCTACCTGGTCGGCCAGGAGAATCGCGGCCTGGAATACATGTTCATCATGATGAACGCGGCGCGCTACGCCGTGGGCGTGCAGGGCATCGCGATTGCCGAACGTGCCTACCAGAAGGCCGTGCAGTACGCGAAGGATCGCGTGCAGAGCCGCCCGGTCGACGGCTCGATGAACGCCAGTGCACCCATTATCCACCACCCCGACGTCAAGCGGATGCTCATGACCATGCGCGCTTCCACCGAGGGTTGCCGTGCCATGGCCAGCGTGGCCGCCGCCGCCTACGATGCCGCGCACCACCATCCGGACGCCGAGGTGCGCAAGCAGAACGCGGCCTTCTACGAATTCATGGTGCCGCTGGTCAAGGGCTACAGCACCGAGATGAGCCTGGAAGTGACTTCGCTGGGCGTGCAGGTGCATGGCGGCATGGGCTTCATCGAGGAAACCGGCGCAGCCCAGTACTACCGTGACGCCAAAATCCTGACCATCTACGAAGGCACGACCGCGATCCAGGCGAACGACCTGGTCGGCCGCAAGACCGCGCGTGACGGCGGCCAGACGGCCAAGGCCATTGCCGCGCAGATCGCGGCGACGGAGGCGCAACTCGTTGACAACGGCAGTGCCGATGCGGTGGCGGTCGCCAAACGCCTCAAGGCGGCGCGCGAGGCCTTCCTGGACGTGGTGGACTTTGTGGCGGGCAACACCAAGGCCAGCCCCAATGCGGTGTTCGCGGGCAGCGTGCCCTACCTGATGCTCACCGGCAACCTGGTGGCCGGCTGGCAGATGGCGCGGGCCCTGCTGGTGGCCCAGGAGCAGGTGGCCGAGGGGCATGAAGTGGCCTTCATGCACGCCAAGATCGCGACGGCGCGCTTCTACGCGGACCACTTGCTCAGCCGCGCGCCCGGCCTTCGCGACAGCATTGTCGAAGGGGCCGACAGTGTGACCGCACTGGCCCTCGACGCTTTCTGATCAATTCCGCCGGGAAGGGCGGTGGTTGTCACCCGATTGACAACGGGAAAGACCGCTTCCCTCCCAGAATGCCCAGCTTGACCGACCGGAGACACCATGTCCAAACTGCCCCCGCCCCTGAACAACCTGCCTTTTCCCGTGATCGGCTCCCCGCTTTTCATCATCAGCAACCCCAAGCTTGTCATCGAGCAATGCAAGGCGGGTGTCGTGGGCTCCATGCCGGCGCTGAACGCGCGCCCGGCAGCGCAACTCGACGAGTGGCTGGCCGAGATCACCGAGGCGCTTGCGGCGCACAACGCGGCCTATCCGGACAGCCCGGCTGCGCCGTTCGCCATCAACCAGATCGTGCACAAGAGCAACGACCGCCTGGAGCACGACATGCAGCTGTGCGCCAAGTACAAGGTGCCGATCATCATCACGAGCCTGGGCGCGCGCGAGGACGTGAACCGCGCGGTGCATGCCTGGGGCGGTGTGGTGCTGCACGACGTGATCAGCAACGTGTTCGCGCACAAGGCCATCGAGAAGGGCGCCGATGGCCTGATCGCGGTGGCCGCAGGCGCTGGTGGGCATGCCAGCGTCAAGAGCCCGTTCGCGATGATCCAGGAAATCAGGCAGTGGTTTGACGGCCCGCTGGCCCTTTCCGGCTCGATCGCCAGCGGCGGCGCCATCCTGGCGGCGCAGGCCATGGGCGCTGACTTTGCCTACATCGGCTCGGCCTTTATCGCCACCGAGGAAGCCCGCGCCGTGGACGCCTACAAGCAGATGATCACCCAGAGCAATTCCGACGACATCGTCTACTCCAACTTCTACACGGGCATCCACGGCAACTACCTCAAGGGCAGTATTCGCAATGCCGGCATGAACCCCGACGATCTGCCGCAGAGTGATCCGAGCAAGATGAACTTTGGTGGCGGCGGCGAGGCCAAGGCCTGGAAGGACATCTGGGGGTGTGGGCAGGGCATCGGTTCGATCACCGACGTCGTGAGCACCGCCGATCTCGTGGCGCGCCTCAAGCGCGAGTACCGCGAAGCGCGCGACCGCGTGCTGGCCCTGTCGGCCTGAGTGGCCGGCTGACAGCAAAAAGCCGCCCGGCCGGGCGGCTTTTTGCTTGATGGTCGATTTCAACCGGCGCAGCCACAGCCCCCGGTTGCACCGCAACCGTCAGAAGCCGCGGCCTGCGGCTCGAACTGCGGGAACAACACGTTGTTTTCCAGATGGATGTGGTTGACGAGATCGTCCGACAACTGGGCGATGCCCGCATAAAGCGCGCGCCAGGTGTTGCATGCGCCCGCGGGCGGCTGGGCATCATGGGTCAGGGCCATGAGGCGCTCCAGCATTTCGCCATGGCTGGTGTGCTCATGGCGCATCACGGTAATGGGGTAGAGCACCATGGGGGCGCCCCCGGACCTGAGAATGGGAAAGAGAATGTCTTCTTCCTTCTGCATGTGGTCCAGCAGTTCGCCGTGGGCCTGTTCCAGCAGTTCGGCGAGGCCCGCAGGCGCATCCGGGTGGTCGCGATGCACAGCTTCCACACGGCGAGCCATGCGGATGAGTTCCGGCAGCTGCTCACGGTGCACCGCGTGGTAGCGTTCCAGAATATGGTCGATCAAGGCATCCGGTTTCGCTGTGGCGGGCAATGCGTCACTGCGCTCCAGTCCTTCCAGGTCGCGCAACACAGCGTCGAGATCCAGCCCCTTTGCTTGTGCGGCCTGGCGCAAGCTCACTTGGCCGCCGCAACAGAAATCCAGCTTCAACCGACGGAACACGGCCGTGGCGCCAGGCAATTGCACGGCGATCTGGCCGATGGCCTGGTCTGCGCGGTCGGGTGTGAGGGCGTGCTCGGGGATGTCGGTGCGTGCGTTCATGGCATTTCCTTTAAAGATTCATTTCAGTTGAATCTATTATTCAATAAAATGTACGTAACGTGAATCTTTAACCCCACCAGTCATCGGGCTACTGAAACAACAGCCTTTTTGAACCGAGGAACCGTCATGCGCCTGACCCACTGGACCGACTACACCTTGCGCGTCCTGATGTACTGCGCCACCAGCGAGGGGCGGGCGCAACCCGTCACCATCAGCGAAATCGCGCAGGCCCATGGCATCTCGCGCAGCCATCTGACCAAGATCGTCGTGGACCTGGCCGGGCAGGGCCTACTCGAAACCACGCGCGGCCGGGGTGGTGGGCTGCGGCTGCTCAAGCCGGCCAGGGAGATCGCGCTGGGTGATGTGGTGAGAAAGACGGAAACCGATTTCACGATGGTGGAGTGCTTCGACCCCAGCCAGGATATGTGCCGGCTCAGCGGTCGTTGCCGGCTCCAGAACGTGTTGCACCAGGCGCTGGAAAGCTATTTCAAGGTGCTCGACGGCGTGACGCTGGCCGACCTGGTTTCGTCGCCCTTTACGGGAATGCCGGGGCAAATGGTTCGCGGCAAGGTGATGTCGGGGCCGTCGGCGCGGCAGGCCTGAGCCGCACCGCTCCGCGGGCGAAGGTCACACCCGGAGTTCCAGCAACCGGTCCAGCCCGCCGCTGTTGATCGCCACCATGGCCTGCTCCCGCACCTTCGGCTTGGCGTGGTAGGCCACCGACAGGCCGGCCACGCCCATCATCGGCAGGTCGTTGGCGCCGTCGCCCATGGCGATGGCCTGCTTCGGGCTGATGCCCAGCTTCGCGCAGGTTTCCAGCATCATCTTGCGCTTTTCAGCGCCGTCGCAGATGTCGCCCCAGGGCTGGTCCACCATCGCGCCGGTGAGCACACCATCCTTCACGTCGAGCACGTTGGAGCGGGTGAAGTCGATGCCCAGCAGGCCCTGCACGCGGTCGGCGAAAAAGGTGAAACCGCCCGAAACCAGCAACACCTTCATGCCCGCGGCCTTGCAGGCGGCGACCAGTTCGGCCGCGCCGGGGTTCAGCCGCAGGCGCTCGGTGTAAACGCGTTCCATGTCATCCACGGTCACCCCCTTGAGCAGGGCCACGCGCCGGCGCAGGCTTTCCTTGAAGTTCGTGATTTCGCCGCGCATCGTGGCCTCGGTGATGGCGGCCACCTCGGCCTTGAGGCCCACGGCATCGGCAATTTCGTCCACACACTCGATGTTGATGAGGGTCGAATCCATGTCGAAGGCGATGAGCTTGAAGTCGCTCAGAGAAAGCGGGGGCGTGAAGCCCTGGATCACGAGGCCGGGAGAGATTTCTTTGGAAGGTGTCATGGTGTCAGAGGGCTTCGACAGGCTCGGCCCCGGTGAATCAAGGTGAGGTGATTGCGGTCTGCTTTTGGGGTTGCCCGAGCGAGCGCAGCACGTCACGGACCATCTGCGCGCGCGCCTTGGGGTCAGGCAATTCACGCTCGATACGCAGTTTTTCGTTGCCGGCCAGCTTGATGTGGCGGTTCTTCTGGATCAGCTCGATGATGCGCATCGGTTCGATTGGTGGATTCTGCTTGAAGGTGATGTTGATCACGCCGGGTGCGGCATCCACTTTGACCACGCCATAGGGGCTTGAGAGGACACGCAGGCGGTGCACGTCGATCAGCGTCTGGGCCTGGGCGGGGAGTTTGCCGAAGCGGTCCACGATTTCTTCCAGCAGGCTGTCGATCTGCTCCGGTGTTTTTGCCGTGGCGAGTTTCTTGTAGAACGACAAACGCAGGTGTACATCGCCACAGTAGTCGTTCGGCAGCAAGGCAGGGGCGTGCAGGTTGATGTCCGTGGTGGCGCTCAAGGGGCTCAGCAAGTCGGGCTCCTTGCCGGCTTTCAGGCAACGCACGGCCTCGGACAACATCTCGTTGTAGAGCTGGAAGCCCACTTCAAGCATGTTGCCGCTCTGGTTTTCGCCCAGCACCTCGCCGGCGCCGCGGATTTCCAGGTCGTGCATGGCCAGGTAAAAGCCCGAGCCCAGTTCTTCCATGGCCTGGATGGCGTCGAGCCGTTGAGTCGCCTGCTTCGTCAATCCCTCGGTGTCGGGCACCATGAGGTAGGCGTAGGCCTGGTGGTGACTGCGGCCGACGCGCCCGCGCAGCTGGTGCAGCTGCGCCAGGCCGAACTTGTCGGCGCGGCTGATGACGATGGTGTTGGCCGTGGGCACGTCGATGCCGGTTTCGATGATGGTGGAACACAGCAGCAGGTTGAAGCGCTGCGCCACGAAATCGCGCATCACACGCTCCAGTTCGCGCTCGGGCATCTGGCCGTGGGCGACGGCGATGCGCGCCTCGGGCAGGATTTCCTCGAGCTTCTGGCGGCGGTTCTCGATGGTCTCGACCTCGTTGTGCAGGAAGTAGACCTGCCCGCCGCGCTTCAATTCGCGCAGCACGGCCTCGCGGATCACGCCCTGGCCTTCGTTGCGCACAAAGGTCTTGATCGCCAGACGCCGCTGCGGCGCGGTGGCGATGACGGAGAGGTCGCGCAGGCCTTCGAGCGCCATGCCCAGCGTCCGCGGGATCGGCGTGGCGGTCAGCGTGAGCACGTCCACCTCGGCGCGCAGGGCCTTCATCTGCTCCTTGTGGCGCACGCCGAAGCGGTGCTCCTCGTCGATGATCAAGAGGCCCAGGTTTTTGAAATGGGTCGATTCACTCAGCAGCTTGTGCGTGCCGACCACGATGTCCACGCTGCCGTCGGCAATGCCTTTCATCGCGGCCGTGATTTCCTTGCCCGACCGGAAGCGCGAGACTTCGGCCACCTTCACCGGCCATTTGCTGAACCGGTCCACCAGCGTCTGGTAGTGCTGCTCGGCCAGCAGCGTGGTGGGCGCGAGAAAGGCCACCTGCTTGCCGCCCGTGACCGCGACAAAGGCCGCGCGCAGCGCGACCTCGGTCTTGCCGAAACCCACGTCGCCGCAGACCAGCCGGTCCATCGGGCGCGGGCTGATCATGTCCTGGATGACGGCGTGGATGGCGCCGTTCTGGTCGGCGGTTTCCTCGAAGCCGAAGTCGTTGGCGAAGGTCTCGTAGTCCTGCGGGCTGTAGCGGAAGGCATGGCCTTCGCGGGCCGCGCGGCGCGCGTAGATGTTGAGCAGTTCAGCGGCCGAGTCGCGCACCTGCTCGGCGGCTTTGCGCTTGGCTTTTTCCCACTGGCCGCTTCCCAGCTTGTGCAGCGGCGCCTCGTCGGCGCTGACGCCGGTATAGCGGCTGATCAACTGCAGCTGGCTGACCGGCACATACAGCACGGCCTTGTCGGCGTATTCCAGGTGCAGGAACTCCTGAATCGCGGGCGAGCCATCGGCATTTTTTTCGCCCAGATCCAGATTGATGAGGCCCCGGTAGCGGCCGATGCCGTGGGCGCTGTGCACCACCGGGTCGCCGACGTTGAGCTCCGACAGGTCCTTGATCAGCGCCTCGACGTCGCTGACCTGCTCCTGCTTCTTGCGCCGGCGTGCGGTCGGGCCGGCGGCGAACAGCTCGGTCTCGGTGATGAAGTCGAGGCTGTCTTCCAGCCAGGCGAAGCCGACCGTGAGCGCGGCGGTGGCGATACCCAGCTTCTCGTCGCTGCCTTGGAATTCGGCCAGCGAGTCGAAAGCCGGCGGGTTGACACCGCTGGCGCGCAGGAAGTCGAGCAGGCTTTCGCGCCGGCCGTCACTTTCGGCCAGCAGCAGCACGCGGTGCGCGGTGTTGCGCACATGGGCCTGCAGGCGCGCCAGCGGTTCCTCGGCGCCGCGCACCACGGACAGGTCGCCAAGCTTCTGGAAGTAGGCGTTGTCGGCCACGTCTTCAATGGCCGGGCGGACCGCCAGTTGCGCGTGTTCGTTCGAGCGTGCATAGAACTGCTCGGTGCCGAGGAACAAGGCCTCGGGCGGCAGGACGGGGCGCTCGGGGTCGCCCTGCACCAGGCGGTAGCGGTCCTTGGTGTCCTGCCAGAAACGCTGGAAGGCGGGCTCCAGATCACCGTGCAGCACCACGGTGGCGTCGGCGCCGAGGTAGTCGAAAACCGTGGCGGTCTCGTCGAAGAACAGCGGCAGGTAATACTCGATGCCGGCTGTGGCGACGCCGTTGCCGATGTCCTTGTAGATACGGCTCTTGGTCGGGTCGCCTTCGAGCAGCTCGCGCCAGCGGCTGCGGAATTTGGCGCGCGCCGCGTCGTCCATCGGGAACTCGCGTCCCGGCAACAGGCGCACTTCAGGCACCGGGTAAAGGCTGCGCTGGCTGTCAGGGTCGAAGGT
>JAHFQI010000016.1 GCA_023259355.1 Comamonadaceae bacterium | reverse complement strand
CCCCAAGACCGGCAAGATCGTGTGGGAAGTCAAGAACGAAGCGCCGCTGTGGGGTGGTGTGCTGACCACCGCCGGCAACCTGGTGTTCTGGGGCACGCCCGAGGGCTACCTGAAGGCGGCCGATGCGAAGACCGGCAAGGTCGTGTGGCAGTTCCAGACCGGCTCCGGCATCGTTGCGCCCCCCATCACCTGGGAACAGGACGGCGAGCAGTACATCTCGGTCGTGTCCGGCTGGGGCGGCGCGGTTCCGCTGTGGGGCGGCGAAGTGGCCAAGAAGGTCAACTTCCTCGAGCAGGGCGGATCGGTGTGGGTGTTCAAGCTGCACAAGAGCTGACACGGCCCGCGGTCTTGAAGGACGGGGCCTTTTGGCGCCCCGTTCTCCAGGCGACCCTGGCGGCGGTGTGGTGGTCCGCCAGCCGCCGTTTTTTTTCGATTCAACGATGACCTGGAGAAATAGGTATGCGATCCCGAGTATTTGAAGCGGCAAAAGGCCTCGCGCTGTGCGCGCTGCTTGCCACGCCGGCAGCCTGGGCGGCTACGCCCGAACAGATGGCCCGGGATGCCGGCTGCCTGTCCTGCCATTCCATCAATGAGAAAGTGGTGGGCCCCGCCTACAAGCTGGTCGCGGACAAATACCGCGGCCAGTCCGATGCCGTGAGCCACCTGGTGCAGAGCGTGCGCAACGGCTCCAAGGGCGCCTGGGGCCGTATCCCCATGCCCGCGAACAACTCGCTGGCCGAAGCCGAAGTGAAGACCATCGTGGAGTGGGTTCTGGCGCGCTGAACGGCTGTCACGGCTTCTTCAAGTCCCCGCGTTGCGCGTGCAAGTCACGGGCCAGTTTGAGGCCTGGGGGGGACTAAAAATACAGCTTCAACGACAAAGGTCAGCGGCAGGCGGACAGCGCAGCTGGCCTGCTGTCCGCTGGACCGGATTGTTAGGCATCACCAGGCGCGCTCCCGCCGCTGACTTAGCATGGGAGCCTTGAACTTCCACGCTTCACGCTTGCCTCGACCTGAACCCGGTTGAAATGGGATGTTTTTTGGGTCCCAATGTGGATGAAGCCTCCAGCAGCACTCCACGCAGTCATGGCGCATTGCGGCAAGCGTTGCAGATCCGACCAAGTATGTCTTTGACTTTGACTTCCGGCTCGACCGAAGTGCATCGCTTACGTACCGCTTGCTAGGGTCCAAGTCCTCAAACTCCTGCTCTGATCCATCAACGTTGTGCACCACGAAATCTCGCAGTGAGTTGATGGCGAGCACCTGCGTAAAGACCTCTTCGAGATCCTGGACCCGCGACGGCTCCATGTCAGTATTCTCGGCGATCGCCCGAATAAAGTTGATTGCATTTCGGGCCCGAGTGCCTGAAAAGAGTGCCTGAGCCACTGGCCAAGATACTCGGGAGTAGTGCTTCAGAAGTTTGAAGAGAACCTGCTCGACGTCGGACCAAGCAAGCGTAAGCTCTCCTAACTCAACTAGGAATGCTTGGTGTTCGACACTAGCTAAAGCGAATTTGTCTTCTGATCTCATACGTCCTGGGCCATCGAATGTGATGCCTAACGTAATGTGGACCGCGATAGGCCGCAGGCCATATCCGGAGCCTGCGGTCTAAATTGACTGCGCCAAAAGGCCGAATTCGGCTTGACGAAACGCTGTTGGCACCATAGGCCGTATAAAAAAACAGTACTAAATTCAGCCATGAAACCCGCCGCCCCTCCCGTGTTGCGCGCCACGCGCTTGTTGGACCAAGTGCGTGAATGCATTCGTTGCAAGCACTATAGCCTGCGCACCGAGCAAACCAGATAGTACGGCGCCAAGCAGTCTTTCCGGCGCCTCATCGGGCCGATGCCCTCAGCTGCCGGTCCGCGTAACCAGGCCCATTCGGGCCACGGTGCGCTGCTCCGCCGCGTACGCGGCCTGCATGCCGCGGCCGTACTCGGCGGGGTTGAGGTAGGCGGTTTCCTGGTCGTATTTGGCCAGTTCGGCAAGATGCCGTGGGTCGTGCAGGGCGTGGCGGAAGGCCTCGTGCAGCGTCTGCACCACGGCCGCCGGCAGGCCCTTCGGACCTGCAATCCCGTAGGGCGAATTGGCCACGATGCCGTGGCCCAGTTCCTGGAGCGTGGGCACGGCGGCCCAGCGCGGGCTGCGGCGCGCGGCCATGGTGGCAATCAGGCGCACCCGCCCGCTGTCCACATAGGGCGCAAAGCCATTGGCGCCGATGCCGAGCATGACCTGCCCGGAAGCGACGGCCAGCATCTGCTCGGAGACTCCCTTGTAGGGGATGTGGATGAACGACAGCCCCAGTTTCTCAAACCACTCGTCGAGCACCACATGCGGCGTGGTGCCGATGCCGTTGGTCGCAATCGTCAATTCCCCCGGATGCTGGCGCGCCCAGTTCAGCACGGCCTCCACGGACGTCAGGGAACTGGATGCGGGCGCCACCATGCCGAAGGTCACGCCGCTGACCTGGAGGATGGGCGTGGTGTCGCGGACCGGGTCCCAGGCCACTTTCTGAATCCAGGGGGCGCGGAACACCGTCTGCGGCATCTGCGCCAGGGTGTAGCCGTCCGGGGCGGCCTGCTGCAGCACCGGCATGGCCAGCGTGCCGCCGGCGCCCCCGCGGTTTTCCACGACGATGCGCTGGCCCAGTTGCTGGCCGGCCAGTTCGGCCATCATCCTCAGCGTCAGATCGGTGGCGCCGCCGGCCGCCCAAGGCACGATCAGCGTGATGGGGCGGCGGGGGAAGCCCGCAGCGGCGTCGTCCGCCTGGGCGTTGCGGGTGATGCCGGCTGCCGCGACGGCCGCCGCGGTTGTGGCGGCCATCCGGCGCAGGGCTTCACGTCGGGTCAACATCTGTGGGGCTCAGGCCGCGCCATCGGCACGGCGCGTGCCTGCACTGCGGCGTCGCGCGAGGCGGCATCGTTGCGGAACACCAGCGGAAACTCGTTGACTGCCGGTGCGGCCGGGTCGGGCCGGGCCGCGCGCTGCACGACCTGGACCACCTGCTCGTGGTTCGGGCTCTTGCTGCACACCGGGTCGGTGGCGGCCGCGTCGCCCGTGAACAGCCAGGCCTGGCAGCGGCAGCCGCCGAAATCCTTGGCCTTGTCGGGGCAGGACTGGCAGGGCTCCTTCATCCACTCAAAGCCCCGGTAGGCATTGAAAGCGGGGCTCTCGAACCAGATCGAATGGAGGCTTTGCGTGTGCACGCTGGGCAGGGGCATGCCCGGCAGGTTGCGCGCGGCGTGGCAGGGCATGGCCAGGCCGTCGGGCGCGACCGCCAGGAACACCGAACCCCAGCCGTTCATGCAGGCCTTGGGGCGGTCCTCGAAATAATCGGGCACGACATACAGCACCTTGCAGCGGCCCGTGAGTTTGGCGCGGTAGGCGTTGACCACCGCCTCTGCCTCCTGCAGCTGCTGGTGCGTGGGCAGCAGGTGGTCGCGGTTCAGCCAGGCCCAGCCGTAGTACTGGGTGTTGGCGAGTTCCAGGTACTCGGCGCCCAACTCGTCCGCCAGTTCGATGATGCGCCCCACGTGCGGCAGGTTCTGGCGGTGCATCACCACGTTCATCACCATGGGCCAGCCGTGTTCCTTGATCAGGGTGGCGGCCCGTTTCTTGACCTCGAAGGTGCGGGTGTGGCTCAGGAAATCGTTGAGTTCGCGGGTGGAGTCCTGGAACGAGAGCTGCACATGGTCCAGGCCGGCCTGCTTGAGGGCGCGCGCCCGCTCGGGCGTGAGCCCGATGCCCGAGGTGATGAGGTTGGTGTAGAAGCCCAGCGTGTGCGCGTGGGCGACGAGTTCTTCGAGGTCGTCGCGCTGCAGCGGCTCGCCGCCCGAGAAGCCGAGCTGCACCGCGCCCATGGCCCGGGCTTCGTCAAAGATCCGCTTCCAGGTGGCGGTGTCGAGTTCGGCAGCCGTGTCGGCGTAGTTCACCGGGTTCGAGCAGAACACGCAGTGCAGGGGGCACTTGTAGGTGAGTTCCGCGAGCAGCCAGAACGGTGGCGCCACGGTGTCAGACGATCCAGCCACGGCGTGCTCCTTCATCGACCAGGCTCTGGATTTGCGGGGCGATGCCTTCGACATTGAACAACGCCTGCAACTCCGTCGTGATCGCCGCCACGTCATGGGCGCCGTCGCAGCGCCGCAGGATTTCGCTGGCCGAATCGCTGAGCTTGACCATGCCCTCGGGGTAGAGCAGCACCCAGGCGTTCTGCACGGATTCCCTCTGCAGGCGCATGCCTGGTGCGATCCTGGGTTTCCAGTTGTCTGGGGTGCTCATGGTGTTCACCTTGGCGCGCAGGCTTTTTCAATGCCGTCGAGCATGGACCACAGGATGTCGAGCTTGAACTGCAGGATCTCCAGCGCGCGCAGTTGCATCGCGCGGGTGTTGAAGTAGCCCAGCGTGACGCGCAGGCCGTGTTCCACATCGCGGCTGGCCAGCGGAATGCGCTGGCGGAAATAACTCAGCCCGTCGGCCTCGATCCAGGGGTAGTGCTGCGGCCAGGTGGCCAGGCGGTCCTTGTGGATCTGCGGCGCGAACATTTCGGTCAGCGACGAGCACACGCCTTCCTGCCAGGGCGCCTGGCGCGCGAAGTTGACGTAGGCGTCGCAGGCGAAGCGCACGGCCGGCGCGACCTGGCGCAGGCTCCAGAGGTCGTCGCGGTGGAGGCCGACGGCCTCGCCCAGGCGCGTCCAGGCCTCGATGCCGCCGGCGGCATTGCCTTCGAAGTCGCCATGGCCGTCGTGGTCCAGGATGCGCTGCACCCACAGGCGCCGGTGCTCGCGGTCGGGCATGTTGGCCATGACGGCTGCGTCCTTGCGCGGGATGCAGATCTGGTAATAAAACCGGTTGGCCACCCAGGTGCGGACTTCGTCGGCGCTGCACTGGCCGCTGTTGAGGCGGACGTTGAACGGGTGGTGGATGTGGTAGCCGGCGCCCTTGGCGCGCAGCTGCGCCTCGAAGTCTGCGTGGCTCCAGGGGGATTCAGGGTTCGGGTTCATCAGAAGGCGATCTCCATGCCGTCGAAGGACACTTCCACGCCCGCGGCCGTAAGCTCGGCGCGCTCGGGGCCGTCGTCGCGCAGGATGGGGTTGGTGTTGTTGATGTGGATGAGCACCTTGCGCGTGGTGCTCGGCAGCCGCTTCAGGTGCTCCAGCATGCCGCCGGGGCCGGACTGGGGCAGGTGGCCCATGTCCAGGCCGCGCTTCTTGCTGAGTTCGAGACGGATCATTTCGTCGTCGGTCCAGAACGTGCCATCGACCAGCACCACGTCGGCGGCCTGCATGGCCTGCCAGACGGCGGGGCTGATTTCGGCGAGCCCGGGGGCGTAGAACAGGCGCCGGCCGGTGCGCTCGTTGACCAGCGTGACGCCGATGTTGTCGCCGGGCCGGGGCGCGTGGCGGTAGGGCGAGTAGGGCGGCGGCTTGCTGCTCAGGGCCAGCGGGTCCATGTGCGCGGTTTCGAGGAAATTCCAGCGGGCCGGTGTGCCGTCGAGCGGCAGCGGGTGTGTCTGCACGCCGCAGTAGTGGCCGAGGATGGACGTGATCGGGAAACCGGAACCGATGTCGCCAAGCACTTCGGGCGTGGCGTGCAGCGGCAGCGGCGTGCCGCGCTCGCGCAGCATCAGCAGGCCGGTGACGTGGTCGATCTGGGCGTCCATCAGCACCACGGCGGCGATGCCGGTGTCGCGCAGCGAACGTGCGGGCTGCAGCGCCGGCTGGGCGCGCAGCTGGGTGAGAATGTCGGGCGATGCGTTGAAGAGCAGCCAGTCCTGCCGGTTGCGGCTCCATGCGACGGACGACTGGGTCCGGGGTGTCAGGCCGGGCTGGTTGGCGCGGACGCCGCGGCAGTTGGCGCAGTTGCAGTTCCACTGGGGAAAGCCGCCGCCGGCGGAGGCACCCAGGACGCGCAGGTAGGTCAGGTCAGTCATCGGCCGAAAGTGTGAGGTGGGGGGCCGGTCGCCGCGGGTGCCGGTTTGAAGGGCGCCCGCGGCATCCGATCCCGGGTCAGCGATTCGCGATGTACATCGTGATTTCAAAACCGAAGCGCATGTCGACGAAAGTCGGGGTGGTCCATTGCATGGCAGTCTCCTGAAGTAGTTTGAACAGAGCGCAAAGTCGATGCCGTCCCACCTGTTGCAAGCCGGTACAACAACGCTTTGCACGCCTCTTGCAAGCACCATCCATGCCATGAGAAACCAAGCCCCTACAGACACCCCCGCAGCCAGTCCCGACACCACGCTTTACGAGGGCGGCTCTCGCCCGCGGCCGTGGCGCCTGATGACCGCCGCGGGGGGGCAGTCCGGCTGGCGGCTGGGCGAGTCTGGTGGCGAGCCCTGGCTGGTGCTGCACGGCGGCCCCGGCAGCGGCGCGTCGCCGGCCTTGCTGGCGGCGTTCGACGCGGCGCTTCACACGGCCTGGGGGTCGCACCAGCGCGGCAGTGCGGCGGCTGGCGTTCGACGCGCCGGGCGCCTGCCTGTGGCGGCGATGGTGTCGGACCTGGAAGCGCTGCGCGAGGCGCTGGCCATTCCGCGCTGGTCGGTGCTGGGCGGCTCCTGGGGGGCGTACCTCGCGCTGGCCTACTTGCGCCGCTACCCGGCGTCCGTGGAACGGGTGGTGCTGCGCGGCAGTTTCCTGGGGCGCACCGGCGATGTCTGGGGTCTGGTCCGTGCGATGCCGGCTGGCGTGCTGCGCCAGGCCGGCCTGCCTCCACCGGCATCAAGGCTCGGTTTGCCTGCCTGGCTGGGCGCGGTACATCGGTTGTTCCGTTTTGCAACACCTGGTCCGGCGGCCGCCCTGGTGGCCCGCGCCTGGCTGCTGGCGGAGGGCCGCACCGCCCTGCGCGGCGCATGCCGGGCGTCACGCCATGCGTCTGAGGTTGCGCCGGAGAACAACGCGGCGGCGGCGTGGCGGCTGCGCGCCGCCTGGCGCGACCTTCGGCGCAGCGAGCGTCGAGGGGCGGCGGGGCTGCGCATGCGGCGCCCGGTGCCCCCCGCGCAGGCGCGGAAGGTGGCGTTGCAGGCCCGGCTGCTGTCGCGGGGGTGCGACCACCTGTTGAGCGGGGCCGTTCCAGCCTGGCGCGGCTGGCTGGCGCAAGCCGCCGCAACGCCAGCTTCAGCGCCGGCCCGGGCGCCGGTGCAGGTCCTTCATGGCCGCTTCGACGCGGTCTGTTCGCCCGGCAACGCGCGGCGCGTCACGGCCTGGTTCGCTGGCCCGGCTGGCGCGGGGGCGGTCGGCACCATCCCGGTCCACGCCGGGCATCTGGCCACGGAGCCCGCCATGGCGCGGGCCTTGCGAAACGCCGTGAGGGGGCGCGCGTGCTGAGGCGGCTGGGCCAGACGCTGGCCTGGCGGACTGCGGTGGCGCTCGTGGGGGCCTGCGTGGCCGGCGGGGCGGCTGGGGCGGGCGTCTGTCCGCCTGTCGATATCGCACTGCAGCACGCGACGGGCGGCGTCTGGGTTCGGCCCGCGCGGGCCGATGCCCTGGCGGGGTGGACCGAGCCCACGGTCGTCTGGGTGGACCGGCGAACCGTCTGGATTGCCGACCCCGGGCCGCACCGCTGTGCCGGGCTGGCACTGCGCCGCTGGCTGCTCGCGCGCTGGCCCGGCCGGGCGCACCGCCTCATCAACACCCACGCGCACCCTGAAAACGTCCTGGCCAACTCGGCCTGGCCCCAGGGAACGCCGATCTACGCCCTGGCCGGCGTGCGTGAGCAGATGCAGCGGCGCTGCCCGACCTGCCTGCGGAACCTGCGCGCCACGCTGGGGCCGCAATGGATGGCGGGCACGCGCATCACCCTGCCCAACCGGTTGTTGCACCCGGGCCAGTCGCTGTGGCTGGCGGGCGCGCGCTGGCAGGTCGTGGCCCACGGCCACGCGCACACCGAGGCGGACCTCAGCCTGTGGCAGCCGGCGGGGCGCTGGTGGTTCCCCGCCGGCCTGGTGGCGTGGCACGGTGTCCCGGACCTGGGCCGCGGCGACATGGCGGGGTGGCTTGCGGCACTGGCGGGGCCGGCGGCGCGGGGCGAACCCCTGCCGGGCATTCTGGGCGGGTCAACGCCGGAGGCCGGGCGTGAGCGGTGGCGATCCACCCGCGCCTACCTGGCGGCGCTCCAGTCGCATCTGGCGCGGGCGTCCGCCGAGGGGCGGGACTTGCAGGAGGTGCTGCAGTGGCGCGAGGCCGTCGATCCCGCGGAGCGGAGCGCCGCCAACCTCGCGCGGCACGACCGCAATCTTCAGCGGGCCTGGCGGCAAGTCGAGGATGCGGCCTTCGATGAGCGGCCCGCGTCAAGCCCCGGAGCCGCCGGCGCCGGGCCCTGACCGGGGTGAAGCCCCGGGGGAGGCTCAGTCTTTCTTCTGCGCCAGCTCGGGCACCTTGCGGTAGATGGTGTTGCGCGAGACGCCGAGCATGCGCGCCGCCGCCGAGACGTTGCCGCCGCAGCGCGCGAGGGCGCTGTTGATCGCCTGGATCTCGACCTCCTGCAGGCCCTTGTCCATCCAGACGGGCGGCGCCTGCGCCGGCGCGTCGGCGGCCGTGGCGGTGAACTCCGCGGGCGCAACGCGACTGTCCCCCGTGGCGTTGGCGGCCGCCGGGCCGGGGCTGCCCGCCTGCATGTCGGTCTCCTCGATGAAGTCGTCGGGCAGGTGTTCCAGTTCGATGAACGGTTCGTTCCCGGACAGGACACAGGCCGTGCGCAGCACGTTGCTCAGCTGCCGCACGTTGCCGGGCCATGGGTAGCGGGCAAAAAGCCGCTGAACGTCATCCGAAAGGCGCTTGTCCCCCCCGCCGTCGCAGCCCGACTTCAGCACGTGGTGGACGATGGCATCCAGGTCCGTGCGTTCGCGCAGCGCCGGCAGGCGCACCGCCAGGCCGTTGAGCCGGTAGTAGAGGTCTTCGCGGAACGACCCCGCGGCGATCATGTGCCGCAGGTTCCGGTGGGTGGCGCTGATGACCGCGAAATTGACCGGGATGCTGCGGTTGGAGCCCAGCGGTGAAATCACGCGCTCCTGCAGCGCACGCAGCAGGCGGGTCTGCAGCGTGAGCGGCATGTCCCCGATTTCGTCCAGGAAGAGCGTGCCGCCATTGGCCATCTGGATCTTGCCCATGGCGCCTTTGCGGCGGGCGCCGGTGAACGCGCCTTCCTCGTAGCCGAACAGCTCGGCCTCGATCAGGCTTTCGGGAATCGAGGCGCAGTTGACCGCGATGAACGGGTTCCGCGCGCGGGCGGAGTCGTTGTGGATGGCCTTGGCCAGCAGCTCCTTGCCGACCCCGGTTTCGCCAAGGATCAGGACCGGAATGTCGCAGCCTTGCACACGGCGCAGCTTCTGGATGGTGGAGGCGACCTGCGGGTCCCCGGTGTCGAGGTAGCGCAGGCTCGACAGCTGTTCGCGGTACTGGGCGGCGGCAGGTTGTGCGGCGGGCGGCGTTGCGCCCGGCGTTGCCGAAGGCGCGCCCTGCACCTGCCACAGCACCGGCGCCTGGATATCAGCCCGGGCGCGCACCGTGACGCCGTTGGGCAGCGCCAGGGTCAGCAGCTGGGCCGAAGCCGAGCGGCAATGGTCGATCAGCTCGTCGATCGAGATGCCGAACAGGGAGGACAGGCTGTTGCGCTGCAGGGGCGCGAGATCCTGGCCGATCTGGAACAGCGCGCCACGGTTGGCCGCCAGGAAGCGGCCGCCCCGGGGGAACGCCACCAGCCCCTCGAACAGCGTGCCGATGAATTCGGGGCGCGAATGGAAGTGCAGCCGCACCGTGTCCTGGTAGGTTTCCGCGAAGACCTGGTTCTCGATGATCTGCGCCGACATGCGGGCCAGGGCCATGGTGTGGCGGTGGTAGCCGCGGGCATCGCCCGTGACGTCGAGCACGCCGATGATCGTGCCGCGGGGGCTGAAGATGGGCGTGCTGGAGCAGGTCAGGAAGCGGTTGGCTTCGAGGTAGTGCTGGTCGGCATGGACGGTGACGGGCAGGCCCAGCGCGATCGCCGTGCCGATGGCATTCGTGCCCTTGGCGGTCTCGGACCAGTCCACGCCGGGTTTGAGCGCGACTTTCTCGGCCTGTTCGAGAAAGGTGTCGTCGCCCATCGAGTGCAGGATGCGGCCCGCGCCATCGGTGAGGACGACCACGCTGTGCGTGTTGGCAATCTGTTCGTACAGGGCCTGCAGCACCGGGTAGGCGAGGCTGCCGAGCTGCCGGCTTTCATCGAGCAGGTTCTTGACATGGGTCGCGCTGGCCCCGGTGAAATCGGGCACCATGCCCGGCGCCAGCCCGGCCTGGCGAGAGCGCTGCCAAGAGGCCTGGATGATCCCCTGATGTTCGGGCGACAGGGGCTCGACCTGTGGCCACGGTGCCCGCTCACCGAGGGTCGTCGGTGTTTCGGTCATGTTGTCTCCTTCTGTCGCACCTTGCTCGCTGTCCGCCAGCCAGTCGGGCAACTGGAGGCTTTCGTTGAGCGGCGGTTGGTTCCATTCGGACACCTCGGGCGACGGTGTTGCATCCCCTGTCCCGGATCCCTTGACATTGCTCATTTTTGGATCACATGTTAAGTCGTTTGCGACAGATTCAGCAATATTCCTGCCAGCCACCTTGGGCGCCAAGGGGGTTTTTCGGGCGGCGGAAGGCAGGCACGGCAATTGCGGAGAAGGGCAATGTGTGTCAACTCCCAACAACAGGTGCTCCATGTTTCAAACTACCCCCGTTCTCCTGCGCCGGCTGATGGCGGCCCTCGCCCTCACCGCGCCGCTGGTCCTTCACGCCCACGGTGATGTCACGCCCCAGGCGGTGGACACCCACACGCTGCCGCAACTCGGCGCCCAGTGGCGCGAGAGCAACCCCTACTCACAAGGGACGGCCGAAGGCGCCGTCCATGCCGAGGCCAGACGGATCGGCATGTCGGCCTACAACCAGAACTGCGCGCGCTGCCACGGCCTGGAAGCGATTTCGGGCGGCATCGCGCCCGACCTCCGCAAGTTCGACGCGGACTGCGTCGGCATGGCCGACGCCGCCAAGAAGAAAGCCTGCTACGGCGAAATGCAGGAGTATTTCTCGGCGACGGTTCGCCACGGGCGGGCTCGCGATGGCCGCGTCTACATGCCGCCCTTCGAAGGCATCCTGTCGCAGGAAGCCGTCTGGTCCATCAAGACCTACCTCGAAACGCGTCGCGAGCCCTGATCACCCGCTGACCGGCCCGCAGTGAACGGGCCGCAGCCACAGAACCCGAAGGAGACAACATGTCCAGATCAATGAGCGCTATGGGCCGTCGCCAGCCCGGAGAAGCCCTTTCGGCGGCGCCAGGCCCGCTGATGCGGCGGCGGCACCTGCTCCTGGCCGGCGCGGCCACCGCCATGACGGCGGGCACGGCCTGGGCCGAGCTGGCCGACCTGCGCGAGCGCGGCAGCCTCAAGGTGGCGCTGTACCGCAACCACCTGCCGTTCTCGGAAGGGGGCGCGCAGGGCGTGAGCGGTGCCGACGCGGCGCTGGCGAAGGCGCTGGCCGAGCGCCTGCGCCTGGGGGTGCAGTGGCTGCCCTTCGAAGCCGGCGAGAACATGGGCGACGACCTGCGCAACATGGTCTGGCGCGGCCACTACCTGGGTTATGGACCCGCGGACCTGATGATGCAGGTGCCGATCGACCGGCACCTGATCGGGGAAACCCGGCAGGTCGAGTTCCTGATGCCCTACTACCGCCATCGGCTGGTGTGGTTGACCCGTGGCGTGCCCTCGCGGGCGGACCTGCGGTCGATGTCGCTGGACGGCGTGACGCTGGCCGCGGAAACCGGCACCGCCGCCGCCGCCGCGCTGCTCGGCTATGGTGGCGGCCGGTTCAGGAACGCGGTCCGGCTGTCGTCCACGGGGCTGGACGCGGCGCGTGGCGTGGTGGACGGCAAATGGCCGGCCGCCTACGTGACGCAGGCCCAGGCCGAGTTCGTGCTCAAGGACGTGGCGGGCGCCAGCGACTACCTCGTCGAACCCGCGTCCCTGCCTGGCACCCCGCAGAACGGCTGGGTCGTGGGGTTGGCCATCAAGTCAGGGCAGCCCGAACTGGCGCAAGCCCTGGGGCAGGCGATGAAGGCGCTGCAGGAGGACGGCACCGTTGCCCGCATCTGGCGCGAGCACGGGCTGACGCTGCTGGCGCCCTGATCGACCCGGGTGGAGCCGGCGCCGCGCGGCGTCGAATCAGATGAGTTTTTCCTTCGGCGAGGTGATCTTCTTCAGCGGCTTGCTGCGGGGCGAACTCTGCATCAGCGGAATCTGCGTGGCGCTGCCGTCCCAGGTCGGATCCTCGATGCTGTCGAAAACCTCGCGCAGCTTCTGGCCCCAGGTGCCGTGCAGCATCTGGAAGTAGGGGTTGTTGTCGTCGATGCAGATCACGCGGTCGGTCTGGAAGCTGTCGGCCTGGTAGACCACCATGTCCAGCGGCAGGCCCACGGACAGGTTGGACTTGAGCGTGGAGTCCATGGACACCAGCGCGCACTTGGCGGCTTCGTCCAGCGGTGTTTCGGGCGTGATGACGCGGTCCAGCACGGGCTTGCCGTACTTGGATTCGCCAACCTGGAAGTACGGCGTCTCCGGCGTGGCCTCGATGAAGTTGCCCGGCGAATAGACCTGGAACAGGCGCATGCCTTCACCCTGGATCTGGCCGCCGAAGATCAGCGAGACGTTGAATTCCACGCCGGCCTGCTTGAGCGACGCGGCATCGCGGTGGTGGATGTGGCGCACGGCCGAACCCAGCACGCGCGCCGCGTCGAACATGCTCTTGGCGTTCCAGATGGTGATGGGCTCGCCGCCTTCGGGGTCCTTGATCTGCTCGACCTGCAGGATCTCGCGCACCGACTGCGAGATGCTCAGGTTGCCGGCCGACAGCAGCACCATGAAGCGGTCGCCCGGCTTTTCATAGACGATCATCTTGCGGAAAGTGCTGATCTGGTCCAGGCCCGCGTTGGTGCGCGAATCGGACAGGAAAACGAGGCCGGCGTTGAGTTTGATGGCGACGCAGTAAGTCATAGGGTTTTTCTTTTCCAGGACGGCGCTTCAGCGCTGCTCCCGACTGGCTAGTTTCTTGAGTGAGTAAATGAAGTCCAGCGCCTCGCGCGGGCTCAGGGCGTCCGGGTCCAGCTCGGCAAGCCGGGTCTCCATGGCGCTGGGGCTGGTGTTTTCGGTGGCGGGCGGCGGCGCGAACAGGTCCACCTGGGCGCGGCTCTCGCTGGCACCGGCTTCCAGCGCGCCGAGCGCGTGGCGCGCGTGGTGCAGCACCGCGGCCGGCATGCCCGCGAGGCGCGCGACCTGGATGCCGTAGCTGCGGCTGGCCGGCCCGCTCTGGATCTCGTGCAGGAAGACGATGTCGCTGCCGGCCTCGGCCGCGCTCACATGCACGTTGACGGCGGCGTGGTGGCTGGCCGGGAACTCGGTGAGCTCGAAATAGTGGGTGGCGAACAGCGTAAAGGCCTGCGTCTTGTCGTGCAGGTGCGCGGCAATGCCGCTGGCCAGCGCCAGGCCGTCGAAGGTCGAGGTGCCGCGGCCGATCTCGTCCATCAGCACCAGGCTCTGTGGCGTGGCGCTGTGCAAAATCTGCGCGGCCTCGGTCATCTCCAGCATGAAGGTGGACTGGGCGTTGGCCAGGTCGTCGGCCGCGCCGATGCGCGTGTGGATGGCGTCGATCGGGCCGAGCCGGCAGGATGTGGCGGGAACGTAGGAGCCCATGCTGGCCAGGAGCACGATCAGTGCCACCTGCCGCATGTAGGTCGATTTGCCGCCCATGTTGGGGCCGGTGATGACCTGCATGCGCTGGCGCGGGCCGAGCGCGGTGTCGTTGGCGATGAAGCTGCCGCCGGAGGTTTCGGCAAGCCGCGCTTCGACCACGGGGTGGCGGCCCTGGCGGATTTCGATGCAGGGCTCCTTCGCGAACTGCGGCGCGCACCAGTTCAGCGTGAGCGAGCGTTCGGCCAGTGCGCACAACGTGTCCAGCGCGGCCAGCGCGCGCGCCAGCTGCGTGAGCACCGGCACGAAGTCCTGCAGCCGGTCGAGCAGCTGCTCGTACAGCCATTTCTCGCGCGCCAGCGCACGCTCCTGGGCGGAGAGCGCCTTGTCCTCGAAAGCTTTCAGTTCGGGCGTGATGAAGCGCTCGGCGTTTTTCAGCGTCTGGCGGCGCCGGTAGTCGTCAGGCACCTTGTCGAGTTGGCCCTGCGTGACCTCGATGTAGAAGCCGTGCACTTTGTTGAACTGCACACGCAGGTTGGCAATGCCGGTGCGGGCCTTCTCGCGCGTTTCCAGGTCGAGCAGGAAGGCGTCGCAGTTGGTCTGGATGGCGCGCAATTCGTCGAGTTCGGCATCGAGGCCGGTGGCGATCACACCGCCGTCGCGCACCAGCGCGGCCGGTTCCTCCAGCAGCGCCTGCGCCAGCAGGCCGGCGCAGCCGGGCGGCGGCGTCAGATGCCCGGCAATCTGCGCCAGCAGCGAACCTTCCCACTGGGACAGGCTCAGCAGATGCGCTGATTTCTGCAGCGTCAGGCGCAGCGCCACGAGTTCGCGCGGGCGCACCTGGCGCAGCGCGATGCGCGCGGTGATGCGCTCCACGTCGCTGCTGCCCTTGAGCTGGCCGCGCAGCGCATGCCAGGGGCCGGCGCCGCGGTCGCCGCGCAGGGTGGCGAGGGCTTCGAGGCGGGCCGCGGCGACGGCGCGGTCGCGCTGGGGTTCGAGCAGCCAGCGCTTGAGGGCGCGGCTGCCCATGCCGGTCATGCAGGTGTCGAGCAGCGAAAACAGCGTGGGCGCGTCCTCGCCGCGCAGGGTTTGCACCAGCTCCAGGTTGCGCCGGGTCGTGACGGGCAGGTCGATCAGCGCATCGCCGCGCTGCACGCGCACCTGCTGGACGTGCGACAGCGCGCGGCCCTGGGTGTGTTCGGCATAGGCCAGCAGCGCGGCGGCGGCGGCGTGGGCCTGGGGCAGGTCTTCGGCGTTCCAGGCGCTCAAGGTGGCGGCATGCAGCTGTTCAAGCAGCTTGCGCTGGCCCAGGGCAGCGTCGAACTGCCATTCCGGGCGCTGGCACAAGGTCAGGCCGCGCGCGGCGGCGGTTTTCAGCGCCTTGATGCGCTGCTCGAAGGCGGGCGTGACGTCGGCGCTGAAAAGCAGCTCGCTGGGCGCGATGCGGGCCAGCCAGTCGCCCAACTCGTCGGCGGCGCACTCGGCCAGATTCAGCTCGCCCTGGGTCACGCTCAGCCAGGCCAGGCCGCAGCTGTTGCGCGGCGCCTGGTGGATCGCCAGCAGGATGGACTCGGTCTTGTCGGACAGCAGCTCGGTGTCGGTCAGCGTGCCGGGGGTGACGACGCGCACCACCTTGCGTTCCACCGGGCCCTTGGCCGTGGCCACGTCGCCGACCTGCTCGCAGATCGCGACCGATTCGCCGTGCCGGATGAGCCGCGCGAGGTAGCCTTCCATCGAATGGAAGGGCACGCCCGCCATGACCACGGGCTGCCCGGCGGACTGGCCGCGCCGCGTGAGCGTGATGTCGAGCAGCCGCGCGGCCTTCTCGGCGTCGGCGAAAAACAGCTCGTAGAAATCGCCCATGCGGTAGAACACGAGCGTGTCGGGGTGCTCCGCCTTGATGGCCAGGTACTGGGCCATCATGGGGGTGTGGGCACTCAGGTCGAGCGCAACAGCCATGTCTTGCGTCAGAACGGGGCGTTGTCGTCTTTGGTGTCGGCCGGAGTTTCGGGCACCGCGGCGCCGGGGCCTTCCTCGTCCAGCACCTCGCCGGCCACATCGTCTGCGGCGTCGGCATCGGTCGTGGACGGGCCGGTGGCCTGGCGCACGGCGGCCTTGTCGCCCGCGCCGGCGAACTTGCTGTATTTGCCCAGGATGCTCACGAGCTGGCCGTAGACGCGCGGCGTGCCGGCCAGGCATTCCTTCTGGTCAATGAAATCGGCTTCGCCGGTGAAGTTGCCTACCAGGCCACCGGCCTCGGTGACCAGCAGCGAGCCGGCGGCCACGTCCCAGGGCTGCAGGCCGGTCTCGAAGAAACCGTCGGAGAAGCCGGCGGCCACGTAGGCCAGGTCGAGTGCCGCGGCGCCCGGGCGGCGCAGGCCGGCGGTACGCTGCATGACGTCGCCCATCATCTGCAGGTAGGCGTTGAAGTTGTCGCCCTTGCGGAACGGGAAGCCGGTGGAGATCAGGCACTCCTGCAGGCGCGTGCGCTTGCTCACGCGGATGCGGCGCTCGTTGAGGTAGGCGCCGCGGCCCTTGGTGGCGGTGAACAGGTCGTTGCGGCTGGGGTCGTAAATGACGGCCTGCTCGACCTTGCCGCGCACGGCCAGCGCAATGCTGACGCAATAGACGGGAAAACCGTGGATGAAGTTGGTGGTGCCGTCCAGCGGATCGATGATCCAGACACATTCCGCATCCTGGACCCCGTGCGTGCTGCCCGATTCCTCGGCCAGGATGCCGTGGGCGGGGTAGGCCGTGAGCAGGGTTTCAATGATCACTTTTTCGCTGGCGTGATCGACTTCGGTGACGAAGTCGTTGACCTGCTTTTGCGAGATGCGCACGGCTTCTACGTCAAGGGCGGCGCGGTTGATGATGGCGCCGGCGGCGCGGGCGGCCTTGACGGCCACGTTGAGCATGGGGTGCAGGTTGGGAGACGACATGAATTTTTAACCTTGTGGGACAGATCTTTGGCTCTGTCCCCAACTGATTGAAGAGCGGGGAGGGGCCGGACCGACGATGCGGGCGGCGACAATAACGCGATTTTACCCGTGCGGCCCTTTGGCGCCCCCTGAAGTCATGCAAACGCGATTTATCCTGATCAACACCAGCCACGCCGGCAACGTCGGCGCCGCGGCCCGCGCCATGAAGGTCATGGGTTTCGACGACCTGGTGCTGGTGGCGCCGCGCTGGGCGAATGTGCTGCGGCGCGAGGAAACCATCCAGCGCGCCAGCGGCGCGATCGATGTGCTCGACAAGGCGCGCATCGTCGCCACGCTGGACGAGGCGCTGGACGGCATGACCCATTTGTGCGCCACCGCCATGACGCCGCGCGACTTCGGACCACCCACCGTGGCGCCTCGCCCGCATTTCGAGATGCTGGCCGCACAGGCGCAAACGCAGGCCGCATCGGGGCAGGGCGTGGCTTTCCTGTTCGGGTCGGAGCGCTTCGGCATGCAGAACGACGACGTGTACCGCTGCCATGCGGCCCTGAGCATTCCGACGAATCCCTCGTTCGGTTCGCTGAACCTGGGCGCGGCGATCCAGGTGATCGCCTACGAATGGCGCATGGCGCTGGGGTCCTATCCGGTGCAGGCCGCGACGACGGCGCCCCGGCTGGCCGATGCCCGGCAGGTCAGTGGCATGCTGGCGCACTGGGAGCAGTCGCTGGTGGACATCGACTTTCTGGATCCGGCGGCGCCCAAGAAGCTGATGCCTCGGCTGAACCAGCTTTTCAACCGCGCGCAACTGGCGGAGGAGGAAGTCCACATCCTGCGCGGCATTGCCAAGGCGATGAGCCTGGCGGCCTCTCGGGCAAGCACGGCTTCCGGGCTCACGGCGCAGGGCAAAGCCATGACCGAAGCGGTGCCCGACGCCCCGCGATAGACTCCAAACCATGTTTGCCCGCCTCCGCTCCGACATTCAGTGCATTCTTGACCGTGATCCTGCCGCGCGCAGCACCTGGGAGGTGCTCACCTGTTACCCCGGCCTGCATGCGGTGTTGCTGCACCGCGTGGCGCACTGGTTCTGGACGCGCGGCCTCAAGTGGCTGGGGCGCTTCACCTCGCACCTGTCACGCTGGTTCACGGGCATCGAAATCCACCCCGGGGCCGTGCTCGGCGAGCGCGTGTTCTTCGACCACGCCATGGGGGTGGTGGTGGGCGAAACCGCCGAGATCGGCGACGGCTGCACCATCTACCAAGGCGTGACGCTGGGCGGCACCTCGCTCTACAAGGGCGCCAAGCGGCACCCGACGCTGGGGCGCGACGTGGTGATTGGCGCCGGCGCCAAGGTGCTTGGCGGCTTCACCGTGGGCGATGGCGCCAAGGTCGGCTCGAACGCGGTGGTGACCAAGCCGGTGCCGGCTGGCGCCACGGCCGTGGGCAACCCGGCGCGCATCATCCAGGCCGAGTCCGACGCCAAGCGCGAGGAAACAGCCTCGCGCATGGGTTTCTCCGCTTATGGCGTGACGCAGAACGACGACCCGCTGTCCCAGGCCATGCGCGGGCTGATCGACAACGCCGCCACGCAGGAGCACCAGATCGCGCTGCTGTGGCAGGCGGTGGAAAAGCTCTCCGCCAACCGGCCGGCTGGCGGCCTGGTGCCCGACGATGCGGCCCGGACCGAGCATTTCGAAGCCGGCCGGCTGAACGACCTGATCGGCAAGTAGGCCGTCAGGCGGGCCGCCGTCTCAGCGGGGTGGCTGCGACGACCCAGGCCATCGCGGCCCGGTCGCCGGAATCACTGACCGGCGCGCTGCAGGGCGGACGGGACGTCGATGGTTGAAACGCCCCAGCCCGCAGGGATTTCGATCCGGTAGGTTTCGCTGATGGCCCCCGGTTTGCCCGCCGCCGAGAGGCGAATGAAATACCGGCCTGGTTTCAACTCGCCGAGATTGAAGGGCCCCGAGCGGCTGGTGGGCCGGCCGATGATGCGGGTCAACTGGGCGTCGGTCGCGACTTCGGCGCTGTAGCTTTCGGCCTGAACCGTCTGGCCACCGGGCAGTGTCCCGGCCCAGTTCAGCCAGGTTTCGTTGCGGATGAAGCTCAGCAGGGAGTCGGTGACTTGCAGCCGGACCGGTGGCTCTCTGAGGGTCAGGGTTTGCACGGCGTCAAAGCCTTCCAGTTTCTGGGGCGCAATGCCTCGCACACGGACGTGCCAGAGGCCCACCGGCATGTCTGACAGGTCGGCCGCGGCGCCCGCGACCTCCATGTCGCGCACGATGCGCTCGAAGCGCGCGTCGCTCGCCACCTGCACGCGAAAAGCCGATGCGCCCGGCAGTGCGGGCATGGCCCATGTGCGCGCTTCCGCCGTCGTGATGTTGAGTGGCTCGGTGCCCAGATCGGGCGCGGGCAAAAGCCGCTCCACGCGGATCTGTTTCTGGGCCGGATTGATCACGGCACCGGTTCCCATGGGCAGGTCCGCGCGGCTTTGCTGGGTCGGGTTGTCGGCCCGGACCAGGCCTTCCAGGACCTCCGCTCGCGAGTTCCGGGATGCGCCGGCTTCATGGGCCACACGGAAGTGCGTGCCGCGCACGCCGACCACGAGGGTCGGCGTTTCCACCTGAAGCGGCGTGGCGCGCTTGCCGAGTTTGTTGGCCAGCGTCTCCACCGCCCCCTGGGTCAGGCGGAAGAGGCCGGAAAACCATTTGCCGGCACTGTTGGCGCCAGCGCCACTCATCGCGTACTCACGGCTGGTGACGAGTTCGGCCACGCTGCCGGGCAAGAGCTGGACGCGAGAGCCGTCGGCCAGTTCGATCACGGCCGAGCTGTCTTGCCCGGTTTGCAGGCGGCTGCCCTCGCGGATGGGGCTGCCCACGACGGCCGCCGCCGAGTCCACCTGCACGTTGCCCGCCGCACTGAGCAACTTGCCTGCGGCCGGGCTGGACTTCATCAGCCGCAGCGGAATGGCCAGGACTTGCCCCGGCCGGATCGCATCGGGGTTTTGCATCGCGTTGAACCGGGCCACCTCGTTCCAGCTCGCGGGGCGGGCCAGCAGCTCGCGGGCCAGCACGACCAGTTTGTCGCCCGGCTTGACGGTGTAGTTCATGCTGGCTTCCGCGGCGCTGGCCGGGGCCGCGCCGGCCACGGTCAAGGCCGCCAGCAACAGGCTGGCCAGGGTTTTCGGGCGCGCGAGCCGGGCACATTCAAGGGGATTCCAACGGTTCATTTTTTCTCCTCATCAAGATGCTGTACGGATCGCACTTTTGGGCCTGAATGCCTTGCAGACGGCGTCGTTCGTTTCCAGGTAGGGGCCGCCGATCAGGTCCACGCAGTAGGGCACGGCGGCAAAGATGCCGTGGACGACGGGCGTGCCGTCGGCGGCCTTCAGGCCTTCCAGGGTTTCTGCGATGGATTTGGGCTGGCCCGGCAGATTGATGATGAGGCTCTGGCCGCGGATCACCGCGACTTGGCGCGACAGGATCGCCGTGGGCACGAACTTCAGGCTGATCTGGCGCATCTGCTCGCCAAAACCCGGCATTTCCTTGTGCGCCACGGCCAGCGTGGCCTCGGGCGTCACGTCGCGCGGCGCGGGGCCGGTGCCGCCGGTGGTCAGCACCAGCGAGCAGCCGGCGTCCACCAACTCGATCAGCGTGGCGCTGATGCGGTCTTTTTCGTCGGGGATCAGGCGCGGCTCGAAACTGATCGGGTTCTTCAGGGCTTTCGTCAGCCAGTCCTGAAGCGCCGGCAGGCCTTTGTCTTCATAGACGCCGGTCGAAGCGCGGTCGCTGATGGAAACGATGCCGATGGTGACGGGGTCGAAAGTGCTCATGGCGCGATCAAGTGTGGATGAGGCATCAGGTGGGCGCGCAGGCCGGTTGGTCAGTCCGCGTCCGCGGCAAGGTCGCTGCCGGCGGCGGCGCGGTCGGCCGCCGTGCTGGTGAGTTGCTCGCGCACCAGCTGGAATATTTCACGGTAGGCCCGGCCCTGCCGGGGCGCCAGGCCCTGGGACACGGCGGCCTTGTCCGGGGGCAGGGCGTCCTTGCGGGCCTGGCGGATGAGCGCGC
Source organism: Comamonadaceae bacterium (assembly GCA_023259355.1). Classification (GTDB taxonomy): domain Bacteria; phylum Pseudomonadota; class Gammaproteobacteria; order Burkholderiales; family Burkholderiaceae_C; genus JAHFQI01. Next base: position 13,870 of record JAHFQI010000016.1, on the reverse strand, counting down.
GCAGCTGCTGCGTGTCGGTGCCGGGGAATTCATCGATCCAGACCCCGAACGCGTCATCCTGCGCGATCAGCCGGTCGCGCCACTGCTCGGCCTGGTGCAGCGCCAGCGTGGCCTGGGCGGATCCCTTGTGTTGTTCATCGAGCGCGGCGCGAACGCCGGCCAGCGCCTCGGGTTCGAGCAAGCGCATGAGCTTGCCGACGAATTGCATCTGGCGGCGTTTGCCCTCGAAATTGGTGATGCGCTTGGCCTCGGCCAGCGCGTCGCGCAGCTTGTCGGACAGGTCGAGGCGGGCCAGCAGGTCGGCGCGCAGCGTGAGCAGCTCCACCCCCAGCTTCTGCAGCTCGGTGCTCTCGCGCTTGAGATCGGTCCTGCTGGCTTCGTCGGTGCCCTTGAGCTCGCGTTTGAGTTCAAGGTCCTCGGCACTGCCTTCGGCAATGAACTGGCCACGGACGTAATAGCCTTTTTTGGGTTTGCGGGACATGTGTGGGCCGGAAAGGCGGATAGGGGGACGGCAAGTATCATAGCTGCCACCATGAAAAAACTCCCCTCCACCGAGGCTGCCCCCGCGGCCGCCCGCCCGCTGCAGGGCTTCAGCTACAGCCGCGCTTTCTTTGAAGAGCTGGTTGACACCGCGCTGTCGCACGCGAAGAAAATTGGCGCCACCGACGCCGGGGCCGAAGCCTCCGAGGGTTGCGGCCTGAGCGTGAGTGTGCGCAAGGGCGAGCTGGAGAACGTGGAGCGCAACCGCGACAAGTCGCTCGGCGTCACGGTGTATGTGGGGAATCGCCGGGGCAACGCCAGCACGTCCGACTTCTCGGCGGCCGCCATCGAGCAGACCGTGCAGGCCGCCTTTGACATCGCCCGCTTCACGGCCGAGGACCCGGTGGCCGGGCTGCCCGACGCCGCCGATGTCGCCACCGACCACCGCGATCTGGACCTGTTCCACCCCTGGGCCATCACCAGCGAGGAAGCCGCGCAGATCGCGCTCGAATGCGAGGCCGCGGCGCTGCAGACCAGCAAACGCATCACCAACAGCGAAGGCGCTGGCGTGTCGGCCCAGCAGAGCCATTTTTTCAGCGCCCACACGAGCGGTTTTCGCGGTGGCTATGCCAGCTCCCGCCACAGCCTGTCGGTCGCGCCGATCGCCGGCAAGGGCGCCAACATGCAGCGCGACGCCTGGTACAGCTCCATGCGCTCGGCGTCCGAGCTGGCGTCACCGGCGGCGGTTGGGCGTTATGCCGCCGAGCGGGCACTGAGCCGCCTCAAGAGCCGCAAGATCGCCACCACCGAATGCCCGGTGCTGTTCGAGTCGCCATTGGCCGCGGGACTGCTGGGCGGCTTCGTGCAGGCCGTCAGCGGCGGCGCGCTGTACCGCAAGAGCACCTTCCTGCTCGATTCGCTGGGCAAGCCGGTGTTTCCGAAACACATCGACATTGCCGAGGACCCGTTCGTCCTGCGCGGCAAGGGCAGTTCGCCGTTCGACGAGGAAGGGGTGCGCGTGAAGGCGCGCAAGGTGGTCAGCGGCGGGCGGGTGGAAGGTTATTTCCTGAGCACCTATTCGGCACGCAAGCTCGGCATGAAGACGACCGGCAACGCCGGCGGCTCGCACAACCTCACGCTGACCTCGCGGTTGACGCAGCCGGGCGACGATCTGGACGCGATGCTGAAGAAACTCGGCACCGGGCTGTTCGTCATCGAACTCATGGGCCAGGGCGTGAACTACGTGACGGGCGACTACTCGCGCGGCGCCAGCGGCTTCTGGGTCGAAAACGGCCAGATCGCTTTCCCGGTGCATGAAATCACCATCGCCGGCAACCTGAAAACCATGCTCAAGGGCATCGAGGCCGTCGGTGCCGATGCCTACAACTACGGGGCCAAGACGGTGGGTTCGGTCCTCATCAACCGCATGAAGGTGGCGGGGAGCTGATCCGGCCGCGAAAGGGTCTCCCGGCCGGTGGTCACCCCACGCCGGTAGTGGCCTTTCTTGATGCAGATCAAGTCTGCTATCGTGCGCCGCATGAAGCAAGCTCGACTTTCCATCTGGATGCTAGGGGCCGCCGGCATGATCGGCAGCGCTGGTGGCCACGCGCAGACCCCGCCGGCAGCCATCGCCTCCGCGGCGCGGCTGGACCCGGTGCCGTTCCAGACGCACCCCTGGCAAGCGGTGCCGCCCCGGCTGACGTCCGAGGCGTATTTCACCAATCTGGAGGACGGGGCGAAGATCGAGACGCCTTTTCGTCTGACCTTCGGCCTGTCGGGCGGGTGGGGCTTGGCGCCGATTGCCAAGCCAATCAGCGGCAAGAGCGGGCACCACCATCTGCTGGTCAACCGCGAACTGCCGCTGGACTTCAAGCAGGCGCTGCCCTTCAACGAGCAGTACATCCACTTCGGCAAGGGCCAGATGGAGAGTGTCCTGACGCTGGCACCGGGCACCTACAAGCTGCGCCTGCTGCTTGCCGACGAGAAGCATTTGCCTCACTTTGTCTTCAGCAAGCCGCTGTCCATCACCGTCACGAACAAACGCGCCGATGTGGACCCCAAGTCGCTCGTGCAAAAAGGGATCCGGCTGCTCAACGTCAGCAGTGACGCGCGCATCAAGGCGCCGTTTCGCGTGCAGTTTCATGCGTCTGGCGTGAACGTGGCGCACCTGTCGCAAAAGGAAAAGGACTCCGGGCACTTTCGTCTGACGCTGACGCCGCAAAACGGACGGCCGGTCGAAATGCCTTTTCCGAACGGCCAGACGGAAACCTGGCTGGCGCCGCCGCCAGGCGCCTATGCCCTCAAGCTCGATCTCATCGACAACGGGAACCCCGGCAAGACGCTGGTCGATCCGTACACCGTGCCGATTCGCGTCGAATAGCGGCCCGACGCGGCGGCTCAGCGCTCGCGCCGACCCTCCGGTTCCTGCGGGCGACCTGGGTTCTCCTGATGGGGGCCGCGTCCTTCCGCGCGTTTCGGCCGTTGCGGGCGCCCCGGCTCCTGCGCGACGGGCGGGCGAACAGGTTCCGGCCGCTGTTCAATTTGCGGCGGCCGGCGTGAGGCCGGGGGCGGCTCGACGCGCTGGGCCGGTGGTTCCATGCGCTGAACCGGGGGCTCGGCGCGCTGCACTGGCGGCTCCACGCGCCGGATCGGTGGCTCACTACGTTGAACTGGAGGTTCGACACGTTGGGCCGGGGGCGGCTCGACGCGCTGGGCCGGTGGTTCCATGCGCTGAACCGGGGGCTCGGCGCGCTGCACTGGCGGTTCGACACGCCGGATCGGTGGTTCGATGCGTGGCGCGGGAGGTTCGACACGCTGAACCGGTGGCTCCATGCGCCGTACGGGCGGCTCGATGCGCTGAACCGGGGGCTCGGCGCGCTGCACTGGCGGCTCCACGCGCCGGACCGGGGGCTCACTACGTTGAACTGGCGGTTCGACGCGCTGAACCGGTGGCTCCATTCGCTGGACAGGTGGTTCGACACGCTGGATTTGCGGCGGCGGCACGGCTGCCGGCGTCTCATTGCGGATCGGGGCCTGCTGCAGTTGGCGCGGCATTGGCCGTGACGGCTCCTCCTGCCGGCGGACCGGCTCCTCGCGCCGCGGAGGCTGCGCCGTCTGCGGCTCGGCGGGGCGCCCGAGGTCGCGCCCGCGTGGCTGCTCGATGGGGGATGCACTGTCGATCCGGGGCGGCTGACGTGTTTCCGCAGGCGGCGTGGCCGGCATCATGGGGCGTGGCACGGCGGGCGCGGTCTGCGTTGCCGACCCCGCCGGTGCGCCTGGCGCAAAGCGGGCACCGCTTTCGCCGCGGTAGCCTGTCCTCGGCGGCGGCGGGAGCACCTGGGTGTGGGGCAGCACGCTTTCCGGCACGCGCTGGACGGCACCCGGGCGGCCCGTCCGATGCTGGCCGAAGTCCTCGGCCGGCATGGCCGTGAGGGCGGCGGCATGCTGGCGGAAGCGGTAGTCGGTGGCGGGAATCCGTTCGTCGCGGCGATGCGGTCCGCGATTGATCTGTTCGAGGTAGCGCGAGCTGGCGGCGTAGGCGGGGCGCCAGACTTCACCCGGGGCCAATGGGAACCAGGCGATGCCAGCGCCGCCGCTACCGATCGAGATGCTCCAGTTCACGCCGCCACTGCTACCGGCGATGCCGATGAAGCCCACCAGCGCGGGCGCGAAGATGGGGCGCGGCGTGAGCGGGCCGGGCACCCAGGCCCAGCGCGCGCCGACCTGCGTCCAGCGGCCGTAGTGGCAGGGCGCGAAGCCCCAGGGTGCATCGTCGATCCAGGTCCAGCCCCAGGGCGCGATCCAGCGCCACTGCCCATAGCGGTAGGGCGCCCAGTCCACGAGGGTCACGCGCGGATACCAGATCGGGCCGTAGAACGGGTCGCTGCTCCAGTCGCCATAGGCGTCGAGCTGCTGGTAGCCCGGGGTTTCCCGCGACAGGTACCGGGCCGACCGGGATCGATCTTCAAGGCGGGTCCGCGCGGCGACCCAGAGGTCGAATGCATCGCGTGGCGCCGCGGCCAGCACTTGCATCAAGCCCAGCTGGCGGCCGAGGAAGATCATTTGCTGGGGCGCCGCCAGCGAACGCGTTTCGCCGCCCTCGCCATAGGCCACGCCGCTGCCGCGGTGCAGGGTGACGCGGGTCGTGCCGCGTGCCAGGTCCACATCGAACCGGTATTCGCCGGGCTGGCTGGCCACGAAAGCCAGGTTGGCGGTGTTGATCTCGTAGCGTTCGCCGGGATACAGGGCGCGAATCTGCAGGGCCAGCGTGCCTCCGGCCAGCTGGAGCCGGGTCGTGTCGTCGTTCAGCGTGGTGAAGATCAACCGGGTGCGGCCGTCGAGGCGCAGCGCGGTGGAGCCGCTGTGCAGCTCGGCGCGCGAACCGGGGTCGGTGGCGACCTGGTCGCCGGACGTCAGCGGGCGGTTGAATTCAGCCGGCGACCAGGCCCCGGAGCCCTCCAGCGCGAAGCTGGCATGGCCTTCTAGGTGACTGAGATGGGCCACGCGGCCGGGCGGGTCGGTTTGGGCCGAGGCGAGGGCGGCGCCCAGCAGGCAAAGCAGGGCCACCGCCACGTGGCGCGCGCCGGAGGCAAGGGTATTTCGATTCGACATGACGGAACCTCATCTGGGGCATCAATGGCCCCATCATGTATAAGAACGCGCCAGCCTCCGAAAAGTTTGCGGCGTCAGCCGCCTCGCCGGTGAAGTTTCCCCGCCATTTGCAACAATTTGCGTGGCTGTCAGGTTCAGCCGGCGAGTGCCGCCTTGACGGCTGCCGACACGGCGCCCATGTCGGCCTTGCCGGCCAGGCGCGTCTTGACCGCACCCATGACCTTGCCCATGTCGCCCGGGCCCTTGGCACCCAGTTCCGTGACGATGGCCTTCACTTCCGCGGCGACTTCCTCTGCGGACAGGCGCGCCGGCAGGTAGGCTTCGAGGACTTTCAGTTCGGCGCTTTCCTTGTCGGCCAGATCCTGGCGATCGGCCTTGGTGAAGGCTTCGATGCTGTCCTTGCGCTGCTTGATCAGCTTGTCGACGATGGCGACGACGGCCACGTCGTCCAGGGTGACGCGCTCGTCCACTTCCTTTTGCTTGCAGGCTGCCAGCAGCAGGCGGATCGTGCCCAGGCGCTCCGTGTCCTTGGCGCGCATGGCGGTTTTCATGTCTTCGGTGATCTGGTCCTTGAGGCTCATAAGGGCTCCTGCTGTGTCAACAAAAAAACAAAAACCCGCGCCTGGCGTCCCGAGCGCGGGTTTTGAGAGGGCTTTCAAAGGCCGTTGGCCCCTGGCAGCACCGCTGCGATCAGTACAGCTTCTTGGGCAGCTGCATGGAACGCACGCGCTTGTAGTGGCGCTTGACGGCGGCGGCCTTCTTGCGCTTGCGCTCTGCGGTGGGCTTCTCGTAGAACTCGCGGGCGCGCAGGTCGGTCAGCAGGCCCAGTTTTTCAATGGTGCGCTTGAAGCGGCGGAGAGCCACGTCAAATGGCTCGTTTTCTTTAACTCGGATCGTCGTCATTACGTAATGATTTCCAAAATGTGCAGAAAGAGGGTGGCCGGGAAGATCGGGCCCGGACGCCGTAACTGCGATGCGCCCCGTCTGTAACTAGTATTGGCCGACGGGGCATTGCCAGCAAAGCCTGAGATTATAGCTTTATCAAAAGGGGTTTCAAGGCAGGTCTGCGTGCCGCCGTCGATGCCGATCACCGCGGCCGCGCCGCCAGCGCCTGGGCGCAGGCATGACCACTGGCCCAAGCCCACTGGAAGTTGTAGCCGCCGAGCCAGCCGGTCACATCGACCACCTCGCCGATGAAATACAGGCCCGGCTGCTTCGATTCCATGGTTTGCGACGACAGGTCGCGCGTGTCCACGCCGCCCAGCGTGACCTCGGCCTTGCGATAGCCCTCGGTGCCGGTGGGCGTCAGCTCCCAGCGCGCCAGCCGCTCGGCCAACTGGTTGAGCGCCTTGTCGGCCGCTTCGGCGATGGGGCGCTGCCAGGCCGGCTCCTGCTGCACCCAGGCATCGGCCAGGCGGGAGGGCACGAGCGTGGCCAGTTCGTTGGCGATCAGCTTGCGCGACGTGGCCTTCGCGCGGGCCAGGGCGTGGGGCAGGTCGGTGTCGGGTGCGAGGTTGAGGCGGATCGGCGTGCCCTCCCGCCAGTAGCTCGAGATTTGCAGCACGGCCGGGCCGGACAGGCCGCGGTGGGTGAACAGCAGATCCTCCAGAAACTCGCCCCGGCCTTTTTTGGTGCCGGTTTCGATCCTGACCGGCAGCGCCAGCCCGGCCAGTTGCGCGTAGGGCGCCCAGGCCTCGCCGTCGAAGGTCAGCGGCACCAGTCCGGGGCGTGTTTCGACCAGGCGCAGGCCAAACTGCTTCGCGACCCGGTAGCCAAGGTCGGTCGCACCGATCTTCGGGATGGACAGCCCGCCGGTCGCGATGACCACGGCGCCGGCTCTGATCAGGCCCCGGTCACTCTCGATTTCGTAGCGGGGGGCGGCCGTTCCCTCGCTGGACGCCCCGTCGAGAAAGCGGATGCCCTTGACGCCACAGGGCTGCCAGCGCTCGACGCCGCCGCCGGCAGCGCATTCGCGCAGCAGCATCTGGATGAGGTCTTCGGCCGAGCGGTCGCAAAACAGCTGGCCCTTGTGCTTTTCGTGAAAGGCGATGCCGTGGCGCTGCACCAGCGTGATGAAATCCTGCGGCGTGTAGCGTGACAGCGCCGAGCGGCAGAAATGCGGGTTTTCGCCCAGGAAGTACTTTTGCGGCGCGGCGGGGTCGAGGTTGCGGTTGGTGAAGTTGGCGCGACCGCCACCCGAGATGCGGATTTTCTCGGCGACCTTGTCGCTGTGGTCGAGCACCAGCACCTTCAAGCCCAGTTGCCCCGCCACCCCTGCGCAAAAAAGGCCGGCCGCCCCAGCGCCGACCACCACCACGTCAAACGAATTCATGGCCCGCAGTGTATGCGGCGGCGCGTGCCGCCACTTCGCATCCGCTCCCCGCCGTGGCGGGAACCGGTCTTGCGCTTTTTCAGTCAGGCTGCGCGGCGGTGCGCCGCGGACTGCCGCGCAGCGGCCACGCCACGCACCACATCGCCCACCACGATGATCGACGGGCTGGCGAGGTGTTCGCGCTGGATCGTGGCGTGCAACTCGCCGAGCGTCGTGACGGCGTGGCGCTGGTCGGGCAGGCTGGCGCGCTGGATCACCGCCACGGGCGTCCCGGCCGGCAGGCCGGAGAGCAGTTCGGCCTGGATGCGCGCGGCACCGCTCACACCCATGTAGATCACCAGCGTGAGCTTGGCGTCGCGCGCGGTGGCTGCGAGCGCCTTCCAGTCGGTGCCGGCGTCGCCCGGCTTGGCGTGGCCGGTGATGAAGATCACGCCATGTGCGTATTCGCGGTGGGTCAGCGGCGCACCCAGCGAGGTCAGTCCGGCCAGACCGGCGGTGATGCCATTGATGACCTGCACGTCGATGCCTTGCGCGCGCAGGTGCTCCACCTCTTCGCCGCCGCGGCCGAAGATGAACGGGTCGCCGCCCTTGAGGCGCACCACGGTCTCGCCTTCGCGGGCTGCCATGATCATGAGTTTTTCAATGAAGGCCTGCGGCGTGCTCTTGCAGCCGCCGCGCTTGCCCACATGCACGATGCGTGCGCGGGGTGAGGCCAGCGCCACGATGGCGTCGCTGACCAGGTCGTCCACCAGCAGCACGGTGGCGGCCTCGATGGCCCGCGCGGCCTTGAGGGTGAGCAGTTCGGGGTCTCCGGGGCCGGCGCCGACCAAGCTGACTTTGCCGACGTTGCCAAGGGTTTTTTCGATGTCTTTCATGATGCCGACACCTCATGCAAGATGCGTTCCACCTGCCGTGCAATGGGCGCCGGCACGGGCAACCGGCCTGCCATCACTGCTTGAATATAGGCGGCGGTGCTGGTCGCATCAATCGCCTTCGGCAAGTCGGGCAGGACCGCGAGAGAGCCGCCCTGGGCCTCCTGCACGAGAACGCGCTGGCCGTGGCGGAACGCCTCCATCTGTGGCGTGCGGCGCGGGTCGGCCACAGGTTCACCCTCGGTGCCGCGCAGCAGCAGGGCGTTGGCGCCGATCAGCTCGAACGTGGCCGCCATCGACACCGCGTACTCGGGGTGGGTGTAGCTGCCCACGATCAGGCTGGCGCCCGCACACGGGTTCATGAGCTTGACCAGGCTGTGCGCCGAGTTGCGCAGGCCCACTTCGCGGCGCACATCGAGCAGGCGTTTCAGGCCGGGGCACAGCACCTCGGTGGGGACGAAAGCCACCGCGCCGGGCTCCATGGCGGGAACCGCAGCCTGCGCCGGCACGCCCAGGGCTTCCAGCACTTCCGCCGCGACCACGCGCTTGGTTTCGGTGGCCGTGCCATGCACCAGCACCGGCAGGCCCTCGCGCGCCAGCAGCAGCGCCAGCAGTGGCGTGAGCACGGGCAGTTTGCGCGCGCCGTTGTAGCTGGGCAGCACGACGACCGGCCGCCGGCTGGCGGGAACCCGGGTCAGCCGCGCCTGCGTGGCGTCCAGGAAGCCGGCCATCTCTTCGGCGGTCTCGCCCTTGATGCGCATGGCCAGGCAGAAACCGCCGATGGCCAGATCGCTCACCGTGCCATCGAGCACCTGCCCCATGAGGTCGGCCGCCTGCTCGCGCGTGAGCGAGCGTGCGCCGTCCTTGCCGCGCCCGATTTCCTTGATGTACTGGCTGATTCCCATGGTTTGAATTGTGCGTGAAGCCTGATGACTTCCGGTAATAAGTGAAATTCGCCGCCGGCCGGTTCGAAAGGTGCCCCAGGCTCAGCGTGACAGGCCGCGCAACAGGCGCTGGAGGTGCGCCGCCTGCGGCAGCAGCGGGCCGGCATGCAGAATCGTCTGGCCGTCCGACACCAGCAAGGTGGGGAAGGTCTCGATGTCGAGGTCGCCAAGCAGGTCGGCTTCGTCTTCCACGTCCAGCCATCGGAAGACCAGCGAAGGGTGCGCCTGGGCCACTTCGTCGAAGACGGCCCGGTAGTCGCGGCAGACCCCGCACCAGGCCGCGCACAGGCAGATCACGGCACCGGCCGGAGCGGGTCCGGCCGCGCGCTCCAGCGTCTGGCGGATGAGGGTTCGGGTCAGGTCGGTGTCCAAGGCGGCAGTCTCGATGGGTCCACAAAAAGCCGGTGCGCGGTGGCGCGGCCGCCGATTGTCGCCGCAAGCCGGCACCCTGAAAGGCCGTGGGGTGATGCCACACGCGGCGCCTTGCAGCGGCCTCGTCAGGCGGTGACGGCCTGGCTGCGCACCAGCCGCTTGAGTTCCGGAATGCACGAGCCGCAGTTGGTGCCGCACTTCAGGCTGCCCTGCAGGGCGGCCAGTCGCTCTTCTTCGCTGCCCCTGCAGCCCGACAGGTAGCCGGAAATCGCCTCGTCCGTGACGTTGAAACAGGTGCAGACCTGCTTGCCGCGCGACTGGACGGCGACCGGGGCTTTTGCACCCGGCACCAGCAGCAGCCGGCCGTAGGCCTGCGCCGGCAATTCGTCCTGCAGCAGGGTCTTGATCCAGGCCTCGGAACTGGTGTCGCCCGCCAGCAAAAAACCGTCGAGCCGGGCTTCGTCCCCCGTGCGGACCAGCTTCATGCTGCGCCGCTGGTCTTTCTTCCGGTCGGCGTAGCGCAGGGCGTCGCTGCCGGCCAGGCCGAGCAGGCTTTCGATGCGGCTCACCAGCGCCTCGTCGGGAGGGTAGTCGGCGGCGGCGCGGAACAGGATGCCGGTGCGTTCCCGACCGGGCGGTCCCGAAAGCGGGGCGCCGTTGGAAAACGGCACGCAGGTGGCAAAGCTGAACTGCGCCATCAGGGACTTCAGCGCCTCGCGGGTAGTCAGCGCCTCGGCCTCGGGCAGCCAGGCCACGCCCAGCAGCGACCAGGGCAACTCGGCTTTCAGAATCTTCACCGCGGCGTGCTTGAGTTCGGGCTGCTTGGAGCTGGGGCAGTACGCCGAGGTGGTCAAGGCGTTGACGCCGGCCAGCCTCTCACCGGTGCTGGAGCGGCCGCTCAGGTATTCCGGGCCCCAGTGCATGGCGATGAAGGCCTGGGTCAGCGCCACCTCGCTCGAGGCCTGCGCGGGCAGCAGGATGGAGCCGCGCTTGCTGGTGACGTGGACGAGATCGCCGTCTTTCAGTCCCCGCCTGGCCATGTCCTGGGCGTGCATCTGCACGGTCGGCTCGGCCACGTGGCCGAACAGGCGGCCCAGCGTGCCGGTGCGCGTCATGCCGTGCCACTGGTCGCGCAGGCGGCCGGTGGTGAGCGAAAACGGGTAGCGCGATTCGCGCGGCTCGGCCACGGGTTTGTAGGTCACGGCGGCAAAACGCGCCCGGCCGTCGGCGGTCGGGAAGACGCCGTCTTCATACAGCCGCGTTTGGCCCTCGGATTCGCCTTCTTTCAGGGGCCACTGTCGGGGCGCCGCCTCCAGCATGGCGTAGCTCAAACCGGTGATGTCGAGGTCGCGCCCGCGGGTCGATTCGCGGTGTTCGTTCCAGACGGATTCGGGGGTTTCGTAGCGGAACAGCGAGGCCTTGGCGCCCATCTCGCCTTCAAGACGGCGGGCGAAATCCACGGCAATCGACCAGTCGGGCCGTGCTTCACCGGCGGCGGGCACGGCCGCGCGCACACGCGAGATGCGGCGTTCGCTGTTCGTGACAGTGCCTTCCTTTTCGCCCCAGGTTGTGGCGGGCAGCAGCAGGTCGGCGAAGTCGCAGGTTGATGCGGTGGCGAAGGCTTCCTGCACCACCACGAGTTCGGCGCGCTGCAACGCGCGGCGCACTGTGGCCTGGTCGGGCATGGACTGCGCGGGGTTGGTGCAGGCGATCCAGAGGGCCTTGATCTCGCCGTCGGCCGCAGCCTGGAACATTTCCACCGCGGTCTTGCCGGGCTTGAAGGGCACGTCGGGCACCCCCCACAACGCCGCGATTTCGGCGCGGTGCGCCGGGTTGCCCAGGTCGCGGTGCGCGCTCATCAGGTTGGCCATGCCGCCCACCTCGCGGCCGCCCATGGCGTTGGGCTGGCCGGTCAGCGAGAACGGCCCCGCGCCGGGTCTGCCGATCTGGCCCGTGGCCAGGTGCAGATTGATCAGCGCGGCGTTCTTGGCCGTGCCGCTGCTCGACTGGTTCAGGCCCTGGCAGTACAGGCTCAAGGTGGCGGGCGCGCGATGCGAAGTGTCGCCACCGGCGCCGGCGAACCACTTGGCGGCGGTGAGCAGGTCTTCCTTGGCGATGCCGCAGATCTGCGCCACGTGGTCGGGCGTGCAGTCCCGCACGGCGGTCTTGAGTGCGTCAAAGCCGCTGGTGTGGGCGGCGATGTAGCCGGGGTTGATCCAGCCCTCCCACAGCATGATGTGCAGCAGGCCGTTGAACAGCATCACGTCGGTGCCGGGCTGCACGGGGAGGTAGAGGTCGGCGATCTCGGCGGTGTCGGTGCGGCGCGGGTCGCAGAAGATGATCTTGAGCGCCGGGTTGGCCTTCTTCGCGTCCTCGATCCGGCGAAACAGGATGGGGTGCGCGTACGCGGTGTTGCTGCCGACGATGAAGATGCACTGCGCGTGGTTCAGGTCGTCATAACAGGCCGGCGGGGCATCGGCGCCCAGCGTGAGCTTGTAGCCGGCCACCGCGCTGCTCATGCACAGCCGGGAGTTGCTGTCGATGTTGTTGGTGCCGATCAGGCCCTTCGCCAGCTTGTTGAAAACGTAATAGTCCTCGGTCAGCAGCTGGCCGCTGATGTAGAAACCCACGGCGTCCGGCCCGTGTTCGCGGATGGTTTTCGCGAAGCGCGTGGCGGCGAAGCCCAGCGCGGCATCCCAGGAGACCGGGCGGGGCGTTTCGCCGCGCCGGTCGCGTTGCATCGGCTGTAGCAGCCGTGTCTGCCGCGTGACGGCCTGGGTGGCCGTGAGGTGCAGGGTGGAGCCCTTGGTGCACAGGCGGCCGAAATTGGCCGGGTGGTCCGGGTCGCCGCGCACACCCGTGATCTGGCTGCCGTTGCTCTCGATGATGACGCCGCAGCCCACGCCACAGTAGGGGCAGGTGGACTTTGTTTCTTTCTTGACAGACTCTTGCATACCAGGGAGGGTAGCAAGTAGGGTGCCAGCTGTCAGCATGGCACCCATGACGTCGGCAAGGTTTCAGTGGCGCAGGGGGGCCACGCCGACTTGCGGCAGATGGGCCAGGCCGATATCGCGGGCGTGTTCCTCGAAGCCCTTGTTTTTCCAGAAGAAGGCGCCGGGCATGGTGGTGGGGATCACGAGCACGTAGAACAGCGCGCGGCTGACCAGGCTGGTGGCCAGCACCGCGACGCCGATCGCCGTGAACGCCGCCAACGGCAGCAGCACCGAGGCCGGGTTCGACGACAGCAGCGCCAGCAGGCCCAAGGTGGCGAGCAGGGTGATGCCCAGGACGGTATTGCGCAGCATGAAGGTCTTGCCGAACGTCGTGCCCTGCACGTAGTACGAGGCACCGCCTTCGTGCTCGGCATGCCCCATGTCGTGCGCATGCGCCCAGTGGCCGAGCGCTTCGGCGCCCAGGCCCAGGGCCAGCAGCACGGCGCAGGTGGCCAGCACGGGCAGCGCGTTCGTGCCGACGGCCAGCAGGGTGGGCAGCATCACGGCCGCCGCCAGCAGGCTGCCCAGCGACAGGGCGGTGCCGAAGAAGGCGGTGCCGACCTGCCAGTGGTTCCAGAATGGCCGCGCCTTGATGCGATAGCAGCGGGTCATGTAGTACAGGCCGACCACGCTGGCCGCGACGGCGAGAACGCCGGTGGCCGTGGCCAGGGAGTTCACGGCGGCGGCGCTGGCCAATCCGGCGACCCATTCGGCCCCGAACAGCCGGCCGGCGATGGCCTGGAACCAGACGTTGGCGGGCAGACTGAACAGGATGTGCAGGCCCAGCATGGCCTGGAACACCGCGATGCCCAAGCCCTCGCGCGAGACCGGCGAGTGGCGCAGGTTGTTGAACCCGCGGTAGAAGCGCTTGGGCTTGCCCAGGTGCAGTGTGGACATGAAGAGGCCGAAGCCCACCAGCAGCAAGGCCAGCAACGCCAGCGGCGCGTACAGGGGCGAGCGGGCGAACTCGGCGAAGCCGGGCAGGCCAGCCAGGGCGCCAAGGAACTGTAGCGCGAAGGCGCCGGCCGCGGCCTGCGCCGCCAGCGTGAACAGCACCAGCGGGTTCTCGCGCGAGGACAGGCGCGCCAGGTTCCACTGCCGTTCACGGCCCTTTTTCTGATCGATGGCCGGACGGTAGCGGCCTTGTTCGTCCTTGTGGTATTTCACCGGCATCGAATCGGTGCGCTTCATTTCGTCCGGCAGCTGCTTGACCTGCTGGAAGCGGATGTTGGGGTGGGTGATCTCGGGCGAGGGGAAGCCGGGGAT
>JAHFQI010000174.1 GCA_023259355.1 Comamonadaceae bacterium | reverse complement strand
TGGAGGCGATCAGGAGGAGGGCGCTCAATGAGCTTGCGGCGCTGGCAACGGATGGTTTTGACTTGAGGTTTCGGGGCATGCATATCTCCTGGTGTTGTGATCTCGTGTCTGACTTTTGAAAAAGGCTCACGGCGTGGCGGCGGCGCGGGGCTTGCGCATCCAACGGATCGGCTGTTCGCGCACGGGCCGCGCCGGGGCGCCGTGGGCGCGCAGCGTGGCGTCGAGCGCCGTGCCGGCCTCGTCGGCCAGCGCCGCCTCGCGGGCGGCGGCCACGGCGCGGGCGCGCTCCTGCGGATCGGGCCCAGCGGCCGTGTCGGCGCCGGCCTGCGCAAGGTGGCGCAGCACGTGAAGTAGGTTGTCCTTGCCACGCTCGTTCGTGCTGCCATAACCCTTGATCAGGCGGCCGCAGCGCGCGATCTCCAGGCCCAGCTCCGGGTGCGCGGCCAGCCCCTGGACCACGCCGTCGAGCCACTGCCCGATCAGCGCCTGTTCGGTGGCGTAGCGCTGGCCGTGCGGCCGCAGCCAGCGCAGGCCGGCCAGTGTGCGCAGCGCCAGCATGCCGCCCAGGGTGTGGGTGCCGACCTTGAGCGGCAGCGCCCAGGGCTGCAGCCCGCGCGCGGTGCGGGCACGGTCGTGGCGTTGCAGGCGAGCGGCCCAGCGCTGCGGAAGCAGCGCTGCGAATTCGGGCACGCCGGGCTTGAAGTGGTCATAGACTTTGAGCAAATCGGTGTCTGCGGCCTTCACCTCGCCCTGCACGCGCTGCCAGCGGCTGGCGCGGCTCTTGAGGTCGGCCACGCGCACGATGTCGTCGAACGCCATCCACAGCGCCAGCCAGCGCGCCATCTCGTGGGTGGCGGCAAAGCCGCCCGCGCCAGCGGGGTCCGCCTGCTGCTCGGCCGCCAGCACGCGTTGCAGGCGCTGCAGGTAGAGCTGGCCGTAGGCCGCGTTCTGGTAGTCCACGGCGCGCGCATGGCCCAGGGCCACACGCTCGCGCAGCGCCGAGGGGAAGCGGGCCAGCGCCGCGGCCTGTTCGGGCGTCGCAGCCGCGGCGGGGCGATGTGCCGTGGCGTCGTCCGGCCCTTCATTCATCAGCAACTCTTCGACCTGGCGCGCCTGCTCGCGCTGGCGCTGCACCGTTTCGAAGCCGAGCGCGAAGCCGCGCAGGCTGGCCTGGGCGGCCTTGCCCGCGCTGGCGCCTTTGCCGCCGCGCACCACGTCTTCGAACAGGCCGCGCGCAAATGGCAGCACGCCGCTGGCTGCGATGCAGCCCAGCATCACCGCGCTGACTACCGTGCCGGCTTCGCGCGTGAGCTGCGCCATGTCGAGCACATGGTGGCGCTGGCTGTGCTGGCGCACGACGGGCAGCAGCGCCGCGTCGTCGCGGCGGCCGTCGCCCAGCTGCATTTTTTCCTGCGTGGTCAGCGTGCGCGACGACGAGGTGATGACGCAGGTGTGCGTGGCCGAGGCCAGCCCGTTGCCGATCTGGCGCACGGTCTCCAGCAGCTCGCTGGAGACCAGCAGGTCGAGCCGGCCGGGCAGCGGGTTCAGGCCGAACACCGGGCGCCGGCCGCCGAGCCCGGCGAACGGCACGGGAAAGAATTCGAGGTAGTAGGTGGTGGCGCCGGTGCGCTGCGCCACGCCAGGGATGGAGGTGGCCTGCGCCGGGTAGCCCGCATGGCGGGCCACATCGCTCAGCCATTCGGCCAGCACGCCGCCGCCTTCGCCGCCCAGGGCGCAGAGCAGCACGGTAATCGGTTGGGTGTTCGTCAGGGTCATTGGGTCGGTCCCGCTAGGTGTCAGGAAGGTTGCAGTGCGCGCACGAAGGCGCCGCGCAGGCTGTGCAGCAGGCGCTCGTGCCAGCGCGGGTTCTGCACCACTTCGGCGCGGTAGAAAGAGGGGCAGAGCGTGGCCGCGTGCGCGTTCTCGCCGCACAGGCCGCAGCCCACGCAGCCGTCGATCACGGTGGCCACCGGGTCCACCTTGAGCGGGTCGGGGTTGTCCTTCAGCGTCAGCGTCGGGCAGCCCGAGAGGCGGATGCAGGCGTGGTCGCCGTTGCAGACGTCCTCGTCCACGCCGTATTTCACGCGCACCACGCGCTCGCCTTTTTGGAGCAGGCTGGCGATCCAGGGCTTGATGCGGCGCTGGCGTTCGAGCTGGCACTCGCCCTCGGCCACGATGACCTTGAGGCCGTTGAACGGCGCGGTGAAGGCCTCCGTCAGCGTGGCGCGCATCTTCGCCACTTCGTAGGTGTGCACGGTGCGCAGCCACTGCACGCCCAGGCCTTTGAGGGCGTTTTCGATGGTCTGGTTGGTGTGCACCAGACTCTGCGTCTTGTCGGTGGCGTTGACCTTCGTGTCCTCGTCAGGGGTCGAGAGGATGTCCTGCGTGCCGGTGGCCGAGGTGTAGCCGTTCTTGAAGATCAGCAGCACCGCGTCGTCGCCGTTGAACAGCGCGCTTTGCACGCCCGTGAGCAGGCCGTTGTGCCAGAAGCCGCCGTCGCCCATGATGGACAACACACGCCGGTTCATGTGCGGCGAAACGCCGGCGCGGCTCGCCAGGCTCATGCCGTAGCCCAGGATGGTGTGGCCCGTCGAGAACGGCTCGAAGGTGCCGAACGAATGGCAGCCGATGTCGGCCGCCACGTGCACCGGGCCAACGGTTTCCTGCGCGAGCTTGATGGCCGAGAACACCGGCCGCTCCGGGCAGCCGATGCAAAAGCCCGGCGGGCGCGCAGGCAGGGGTGCGGGCAACTGCTGCACGACGCCCGCGCGGCGTTGCTGGTTGCCGGCCAGCCACTGCTGCACCGACGCGGTGTCGAGCTGCGGCAGCGCCTGCTTCAGCCAGGCGGCCAGCCCCGCGGCCATGACCTCCACCGTGTACTCGCCGCCGGTGGGCAGCACGTCCTTGCCGGACAGCGGGGTGGGGATGTCGCGCCGGCGCAGCAGCGTGGCGATCTCCTGTTCGATGTACTCGGGCTGGCCTTCCTCCAGCACCAGCACGGCGCGCTTGCCCGCGCAGAAGCTCGCGATCTGGTCCGGCACCAGCGGGCTGGTCACGTTGAGCACCAGCGTCGGGATCTGCAACTCACCGAACGCGTCCGCCAGGCCGAACTGCTGCAGTGCGCGCACCAGCGTGTTCGTGAGGCCGCCCTGGACGATCAGGCCCAGGTCGGCGTGCCGGCCCGGCAGCAACTCGTTGAGGCCGTGTTCCACGATGTAGCGGCGCGCGGCCGGAATGCGCTCCTCGTATTTGAGCTTCTCGTGGCGGAAGGTGACGGGCGGGTGCGCCAGCCGCGAATAGTCGAATGCGGCCGGGTCCTCCATCAGCGCGCGGGTCGAGATGGCGGGCGGCTGGTTGTCCTTCGCCGTGAAACTGCCGCGCACGTGGCAGGCGCGGATGCGCAGCTCCATCAGCGCCGGCATGTTGCTGGCTTCGCTAAGCGCAAAGCCGTGTTCGACCATGTCCACCATCCTGGCCAGGTCGGGCCGCGGGTCGAGCAGGACCATGCCGGACTTGAGTGCAAACGCGTGCGTGCGCTCCTGGATCACGCTGGCGCCTTCGCCGTAGTCCTCGCCCACCACCACCAGCACGCCGCCTTTGACGCCCGGCGAGGCCAGGTTGGAGAGGGCGTCGGCCGCCACGTTGGTGCCAACGATGGACTTCCAGGTCACGGCGCCGCGCAGCGGGTAGTGGATGGACGCGCCGAGCATGGCGGCGGCGGAGGCCTCGTTGGAGCACGCCTCCACATGCACGCCCAGCTCGTCCATGTAGCCCTTGGCCTGCACCAGCACGTCCATCAGGTGCGACACCGGCGCGCCCTGGTAGCCGCCCACATAGGCCACGCCCGACTGCAGCAGCGCCTTGGTGATGGCCAGGATGCCCTCGCCATGAAAGGTGTCGCCGTTGCCCAGGCGCAGGGATTCGATTTCCGTGCTGAATGAAACTTCCACGTGTTGCTCCTCTTGAGCGCCTGAGTTTCAGGTGAGGCTGCTTATCCATCAATACAATGATCTGGATAAATGACATGCATTGAATGAATATCAAGGACATCGACCTCAACCTGTTGCGCCTGTTCGACGCGGTCTGGCGCGCGCGCAGCGTGAGCCGGGCGGCGGAAATGCTGGACCTGTCGCAGCCCGCCGCGAGCCAGGGGCTGGCGCGGCTGCGCCGGCTGCTCGGCGATGCCCTGTTTGTGCGCAGCGGCAGCGGCGTGGCGCCCACGCCGCGCGCCGAACGGCTGGCGCTGGCGGTGCAGAGCGCGCTGACCACGCTGGAGGAGGCGCTCAATGAATCCGAGGTGTTCGACCCGCTGCAGTCTCGCAAGACCTTTCGCGTGCACCTCTCCGACATCGGCGAGGCGCGCTTCCTGCCCGAACTGATGGCGCTGCTGCGCCGCGAGGCGCCCGGCACCCGCCTGGAAGCCGCGCCGCTGCCGCACGACGACATCGCCGCCGCGCTGGACAGTGGCCGCATCGACGCGGCCATCGGGTTCTTGCCGACGGTGGCCGACACCCGGCGCGTGCCGCTGTTGTCGGACCGCTACATCGTGCTGCTGCGCGAGGGCCATCCCTTTGCGGCGCGATGGCGAGCGGAGGGCGCCACGGCGGGCCTGGTCGATCTTGCGGCGCTGGACTTCGCGGCCGTGCGCACACATTCAGACACCTTGCGCATCCTGCAACTGCTGCAGCTCGAGGGCCAACTGCGGCTGACGACGGCGCACTTCCTCTCGCTGCCGGCCATCGTGCGCGCCAGCGACCTGGGCGTGCTACTGCCGCGCAGCATCGCGCAGGGCTTCGTCGCCCACGGCGGGCTGGAGATCATCGAGCCGGATTTCCCGCTGCGCGACTTCACGGTCTCGCTGCACTGGAGCCGCCGTTTCGAGAACGACCCCGCGCTGGCCTGGCTGCGTGCGCGGGTGGTGGCGCTGTTTCAGGACCGGGTGGCCGTCCCCTGAAGCCGTCCGTGGTCAGCCCAGGTCCTGCTCGATGGGGACTCTCGGGTAGTGAAAATGCACGGGGCCGTCGGGCAGCGAATTCACGTACTGGTGGACCAGTTCGTCGGTGCTGTTGCGCAGGGATTCGGGGGAACCCTCGGCCCCCACCTTGCCGTTGGCCAGCAGGATCACGTGGTCCGCGATGGCGAAGGTTTCCTCGATCTCGTGCGACACGAACAGGCTGGAGAGGCCGAGCGCATCGTTGAGCAGCCGGATCAGCTGCGCCACGGTGTGCTGCGAGATCGGATCGAGGCCGGAAAACGGTTCGTCGTAAATCAGCAACTCGGGGTCGAGGGCGATGGCGCGGGCCAGCGCGACGCGCCGCGTCATGCCGCCGGACAGCGAGCTGGGCATCAGGTCGCGCGCGCCGCGCAAGCCCACGGCGTGCAGCTTCATGAGCACGATGTCGCGGATCAGCGCCTCGGGCAGGTCGGTGTGTTCGCGCAGGGGAAAGGCCACGTTGTCGAGCACGGACATGTCGGCGAACAGGGCGCCGAACTGGAACATCATGCCCATGCGGCGCCGGATCGCGTAGAGCTGCGCCTGGTCCATGCCTGCCAGGCTCTGGCCCTCGAACAGCACCTCGCCGCCCTGGGGCCGCAGCTGTCCGCCGATCAGGCGCAGCGTGGTCGTCTTGCCGGCACCCATCGGACCGATCAGGGCGGTGACCTTGCCCTGGGGGATGCGCAGGCACACGTCCTGCAGGATGACGCGCTCTCCGTACCCGAAGGTCAGGTTGCGCAGTTCGACGATGGATGAAGCGGGGCTGTTCGCCATGGGTACGGGGGTGGGTGGGTGGCGCCGCCCTGATCTTACCCGCCGCTCAATCCGACGCCAGAACCTTGCCGGGGTTCATGAGCCCCGATGGGTCCAGCGCCGCCTTCACCTGCCGCATCAAGGACAACTCCAGTGGCGTCTTGTAGCGCTGATTCTCGTCGCGGCGCAGCTGACCCAGGCCGTGCTCCGCGCTGATGGAGCCGTTGCAGGCGGACACCAGGTCGTGAACGAGGGCATTGATCTCACCCTGCCGTGCGGCAAAGGTTTTGCTGTCTGCCCCCTCGGGCGCCAGCACGTTGAAATGGAGGTTGCCATCCCCCAGATGGCCAAACCAGGCCACCCGCGCACCGGGGGTGTCGCGGGCCAGCGCTTCCTCGGCCTGCGACACAAAGTCGGCCACACTGGACGCGGGCACGCAAATGTCATGCTTGATGTGGGCGCCCTCCAGGCCCTGCGCCTCGGAAATGCTTTCCCGAAGCGACCACAGCGCCTGCGATTGGGCCAGTGATTCAGCGACAACCCCGTCCACCACCAGCCCGCGTTCCATCGCATCGACGAGCAGGCGTTCAAGTCCTTCGCGAGCATGGGTTTCGCTGTCGTGGTCGGTGATCTCCAGGAGAGCGACCAGCGGATGCGATTCGGTGAAGGGCCAGCGCAGCGCGGGGTAATGCCGGGCCAGCAAGGGGACGCAGGGAGCCGAGATGACTTCAAACGCGGTCAGCCCCGGGCCCAGCGCGCCCCTGGCATCGGCCAGCAGCTTGACCGCATCGCCCAGGGAGCCCAGCGCCATCATGGCGGTGAGCATGGCCTTGGGCCGGGGAAACAACTTGAGCGCCGCCGCGGTGATGACGCCCAGGGTGCCCTCCGAACCGATGTAGAGCTGCTTGAGGTCGTAACCCGTGTTGTCCTTGCGCAGCGTGCGCAGGCCATTCCAGATGCGGCCATCCGGCGTGACGACTTCCAGCCCCAGCGTCAGCTCGCGCATGCTGCCGTAGCGCAGCACCGCCACCCCGCCGGCATTGGTGGCCAGGTTGCCGCCGACCGTACAACTGCCTTGCGCCGCCAATGCCAGCGGAAAGAGCCGGTCATGCGCTCGGGCCGCGTCCTGGAGCGCCTGCAGCACCACCCCGGCTTCGGCGATGACCGTGTCATTGGCGGTATCGATGTGGCGGATGCGATGGAGCCGGCGGGTGCTCAGCACGATCTGCCGGCCTGAGGTGTCCGGCGTGGCGCCGCCCGACAGGCCGGTGTTGCCCCCTTGCGTGACGACCGGAGTCGCATGCGCGTGGGCGATGCGCATCACGCAAGCCACTTCATCGGTCGTGCCCGGGCACACCACGGCCAGCGCCTTGCCCAGGTATTTTTTGCGCCAGTCTTCGGTATAGGCGGCGGTGTCCTCGTGCGCGGTCAGCACATGGGCGCCGCCCACGCAATCCCTGAACAAAGTCAGGATCTGATCCACATCCATGTCGGTCGTCATGCAAAGGTCTTTTCGTAGCGGGCAAGAAACTGCGTCCAGACCTCGGGGTTGACCATCCGCGGCGGCGTTACACCGCGAAACAGCCCCACGATCTGCTCGGCCGACATGGACGCCACGTTGCTCCGGCCCTCGTGCGACACACCTGCCGTGTGGAAGGTCGCCACCACATTCGGCAGCGCCAGCAGGGGATGGTCCAGCGCCGGGGGTTCCGGCTCCCACACATCCAGACCGGCACCGGCCAGGTGGCCCGAACGCAGCGTCTCGGCCAGCGCGAGTTCGTCGTGGATGCCACCCCGCGCCGTGCTGACGAACACCGCGCCGGGCTTCATCGCGGCAAAACGCTTCGCGTCGAACATGGCCAGCGTGGAGGCGTCGCGGGGACAGTGCAGGGACACGATGTCCGACTGGCGCACCAGGCTGTCCAGATCCACTGGCTCGGCGCCGCGCGCGCGGATGTCCTCGGCGCAAACGTGGGGGTCCACCGCCAGGACGCGCATGCCGAAGGCCCTGGCCAGGGCCGCGGTGCGCGAAC
This sequence comes from Comamonadaceae bacterium, assembly GCA_023259355.1. GTDB lineage: Bacteria > Pseudomonadota > Gammaproteobacteria > Burkholderiales > Burkholderiaceae_C > JAHFQI01. The sequence continues at coordinate 347 of JAHFQI010000174.1, read as the reverse complement.
CAGCATGGCCGATGCCGACGATGCCCAGCGTCTTGCCGCCAATGTCGTGCCCCATCAGCGATTCCCGCGAGAAGCCGCGTTCGCTGCGCAGCTTGCGATCGGATTCCACGATGCGCCGCGACACGGCAATCATCAGGCCGATGGCCATCTCGGCCACGGCGGCCGAATTGCCGCCAATCTGGTTCATGACCACCACACCGGCGCGGGTGCAGGCGTCCACGTCCACGGTGTCGTGGCCCGCGCCCCCGGAGGACACGCACAGCAGGTCGGGGCAGCGCCGCAAGAACGCCTCATTGACCTGGTACTGCACAGGCAACTCATTCTTGGCCGCGGAGACATGGTAGACG
>JAHFQI010000173.1 GCA_023259355.1 Comamonadaceae bacterium | reverse complement strand
GTTTGACCTCCTGCTCGCTAAAGGCGTAACGCGCCTCCTTGAGCTTTTCGCTGATGTAGGGCCAGTCCCAGGGCTGCGGGTCGGGCAGGCCCAGGTGCTGCGCGGCGAACTCACGCAGGTCGGCCACGTCCTTTTCCGCATAGGGCCGGGCTTTCTTGGCGAGGTCGCGCAGGAAGCTGATGACCTGCTGGGGCGATTCGGCCATTTTCGGCACCACCGAAACCTCGCCGAAGTTCACGTAGCCCAGCAACTGCGCCTCTTCCTGGCGCAACGCCAGGATTTCCCGGATCAGCGCGCCGTTGTCGAACTTGACCGCTTCACCTTCCGCCTGGTCGGACGCGCGGGTGACGTAGGCGCGGTAGAGCACGTGGCGCAAGGCGCTGCTTTGGGCGAACTGCATCACCGGCAGGTAGCACGGCATCTTGAGCGTGAGCTTGAACCCGTCCTTGCCTTCGGCCTTGGCGGCGGCCAGCGCCGCCTGCTTCACGTCGTCGGGCACGCCGCCCAGTTCGGCCTCGGTGGCGTAGTAGGCGAAGGCATCGGTGGCATCGAGCGAGTTTTCGCTGAATTTCTGGTTCAGCTCGGCCTGGCGCTCCTGGATCTGCGCGAAGCGCTCCCGGGCGGCACCGGTCAGTTCGGCACCGCCGAGCACGAAGTTGCGCATGGCGTTCTTGTGCGCCTGGCGCTGCTCGGCGTTCAGGCTTGCCGCGTCGATCGCCTTGTACTTGGCATAGAGCCGCTCGTCGGCGCCCAGGCGGGTCCAGAACTCGGTGACCTTGGGCAAGGCGGCGTTGAATGCGGCGCGCAACTCGGGCGTGTCGGCCACGCTGTTGAGGTGGCTCACCGCGCCCCAGGCGCGGCCCAGGCGCTCGGTGGCCACGTCCAGCACCTTGGCGATGGACGCCCATTCGGCGGGGAAGGCGGGGGCGGTCACGGCCTCCAGTGCAGCATCGGCCTCGGCCAGCAGGCTGTCCACCGCGGGCGTGACGTGCCCAGGCTGGATCTGGTCAAACAGCGGGAGGTCGGAAAAGTCGAGAAGGGGGTTGCTCATGGACCTGATTTTGCGGCACACCGCGCCCGAATCAAGGCGCGGGGGCATTGGAATTATGGATGGCGCCGATCAGCCCGCGGCGCGTTCGGCGGCTTCCAGCGTATTGACCAGCAGCATGGTGATGGTCATGGGGCCGACGCCGCCCGGCACCGGGGTGATGGCGCTGGCCACCTCCTTGACGCCGGCAAAGTCCACGTCGCCGCAGAGCTTGCCTTCGTCGTTGCGGTTCATGCCCACGTCGATGACCACGGCGCCGGGCTTGACCATGTCGGCCGTGAGCACGTTGCGCTTGCCCACGGCGGCCACGATCACGTCGGCCTGCAGCGTCATGGCCTTGAGGTCTTTCGTGGCGCTGTGGCAGACGGTGACGGTGGCGCTTTGCTGCAGCAGCATCAGCGCCATCGGCTTGCCGACGATGTTGCTGCGGCCGATGACCACGGCGTGTTTGCCGCGCAGCTCGTAGCCGATGGATTCGAGCATCTTCATGCAGCCATAGGGCGTGCAGGGCCAGAAGCCCGGCATGCCGGTCATGAGCGCGCCGGCGCTGGCGATGTGGAAGCCGTCCACGTCCTTGGCCGGCGAGATCGCCTCGATGACCTTCTGCGCGTCAATGTGCGCGGGCAAGGGCAGCTGCACCAGGATGCCGTGGATGGCCGGGTCGTGGTTGAGGGCGTCCACGCGCGCCAGCAGTTCCGCCTCGCTCAAGTCCTCGGCGTACTGCTCCAGCACCGAATGCAGGCCCGCCTCCTGGCAGGCCTTGACCTTGTTGCGCACATAGACCTGGCTGGCCGGGTTGTGGCCGACCAGCACCACGGCCAGGCCCGGCGTCGTGCCGCGGGCCTTGAGGGCGAGGGCGCGTTCGGTGACTTCGGTGCGCAGTTGCTTCGAGAGGGCGTTTCCGTCGATAAGTTGGGCGGTCATGGTGGTGCTTGTGTTTCCAAATTGAAAACGCCCGCGGTTCCTTGGCGGGCGGGCGTGTGGGCGGCTGCGGCGCGGACGGCGCTCGCGGTGTCAGGCTTTCGGTGCGTTTTGGCCCAGTGCGATCTTGAGCAGATCGGCCACGGTGTTGGCGTTGAGCTTTTCCATGATGTTGGCGCGGTGCGCCTCCACCGTCTTGATGCTGATGCCCAGATCGTCGGCGATCTGCTTGTTCAGGCGGCCGGCGACGATGCGCTCCAGCACCTGGGCCTCGCGGCCGGTGAGCTTGGACATCAGCGCGTCGCGGCTGGCGGACTGCTGGTGTTCGGCGAAGGCGCCGCGCGCATGGTCGAGCATGCGCTCCACGAGACCCACCAGGGCTTCTTCATTGAAGGGCTTCTGGATGAAATCCATGGCGCCCTTTTTCATCGTGTTCACGGCCATCGGCACGTCGCCATGGCCGGTGATGAAGACGATGGGCAGGGGCGAGCGGCGCTCGATCAGCCGGTCCTGCAGTTCCAGGCCGGTCATGCCACCCATTCGGATGTCCACGATCAGGCAGGCCACCTCGCGCGAATCGTAGCGGCCGAGGAAGGATTCGGCGGACTCGAAGCAGCGCACGCGGTAGTCCTTGCCTTCCAGCAGCCACTGCAGCGAGTCCCGAACGGCTTCGTCGTCATCGACCACATAGACGGTGCCTTTTTTTGGAATCAAGCTCATGCAGTTACCCCGGAATCCTTGAATACGTCGGTGTGTGGGGTGTCGGTGACGGGAATCCAGAAGCAGAAACAGCAGCCAACAACCTCGCCGGCATTGTAGAGGTTCCGTGCCTCCATCCTGCCCTGGTGCGACTCGACGATGCTGCGGCACAGGTTCAGGCCGATGCCCATGCCTTCGGCCTTGGTGGAAAAGAACGCTTCGTAGAGCCGCTCCATGACTTCAGGGGCCAGGCCCTGGCCGGTGTCGCTGACGGAAAATTCAACGGCGGGCTGGCCTTCCACCATCTTGGGAACGACGCGCAACTCGACGTTGCGCCGGGCCGATGGGCGCTGCGCGGCGTCGATCGATTCCGCGGCGTTCTTCATCAGGTTGACCAGCACCTGTTCGATCAGGATCGGGTCCACGCGCAGTGCCGGCAGGCGCGCCGCGACATAGTGGCTCAGGCGCACGTTGCGGCGGCGAAATTCGATCTCGGCGAGTTCCACGGCTTCCGCCACCATCCCGGTCACGCCCGACAACGTGCGGTTGGGTTCGCTGCGCTTCACGAAGGAGCGGATGCGCTGGATGATCTGGCCCGCGCGCTGCGCCTGCTTGGCGGTCTTTTCCAGGGCACCGAGCAAGTCCTGTTCGGAGATCTGATGACCCTTGATGCGCGACACCATGCCGTTGCAGTAGTTGTTGATGGCGGTCAGCGGCTGGTTGAGTTCGTGCGCCATGCTCGACGCCATTTCGCCCATGGTGATCAGGCGGCTGGCCGACTGGGCGCGCTCGGCCTGCGCGGCGGACAACTCCTCGGCCATGCGGCGCGGCGTGATGTCGGTGGCGATCACCATCTGCGCGAGGCGGCCGTCCACCCAGTTCAGGTAGCGTGAACGCACCTCCAGCCACTTGCCCAGTTGCGTCACGAAAATCTCGGCGTTTTCCGACTGGGCGCCGGTCAGTGCGCCGGTCGGCAGGCCGACCAGCCCGTCCACCTCATCGAGGCTGTCTTCGCTGAGCCGCTGCTCGGGCATGCCCGCCTGTTCCACCAGCTGCAAATGCCCGGCGGTCTGGACGCCGAACCAGAGCCGGTACAGCTTGTTCGCGAACAGCAGCTCCTCGCTGCCCAGCGGGGCCACCGAGACCGAGGCGTCAAGCGCCTCCAGCACCGTGGTGAACCGTTCGTAGGAGGCGGACAGCTGCTCGCGGATGCGGTTGGGCTCTGTGATGTCGGTCATCGAGGTCATCCAGCCGGTCTGCTTGCCCACCGCGTCGATCAGCGGCGACACATAGAGCCGCGCGTCGAACAGCGCGCCGTCCTTGCGCTTCACGCGGACCTGGAAGCCGCCGGGCGTGCTGCGTCCGTGCAGCTCGTCGTCGAGCCGCTCGGCCAGCAGTTCGCGGTCGGCGTCCGGCCAGTAGGGGAAGGGGGCGGTGCGGCCCACGAGCTCGCTTTCCTGCCAGCCGGTCATCTTGCAGAACGCTGCGTTCACGTAGGTGATGCGGCCCTGCAGGTCCAGTGCGCGCATGCCGGTGAGCATCGAGTTTTCCATGGCGCGGCGGAACGTGGTTTCCGCCACCAGCGCCTGCTGCGTGTGCATGCGGCGGCGCATGTGCCGCCAGTTGGCGATCAGCATCCACGCGGTCAGGACACTCAAGGCGCTGACCAGCCAGAAAAGGCCGCTGCCAATCACGCCCAGCGAGGTGCGCCAGGCCTGGGCGCGCAGGATCAGCCCGTTGCCCACGGGGGAAACCGGGACTTCGTCCTCGTTGATCTGGGTGGTCCAGGGCAGCAGGCCCAGGGCGTTCTGGCGCGCGGGGATCGAGTGGCCCGCAAGCACCACGTTGCGGCCGTCGAGCAGCGCCACCGCGTACTTGGCCGAGATCTCGGTGGGTACGCCGTAGCGCAGCAGGCCGTCGATCGAATACTCGCCCAGAATCACGCCGGAAAACCGGCCCTGGTCGGTCAGCGGCGTGTGCAATTGCAATAGCGGCGCCGTGGGCGAATTGGCCGTGGGCAGTGAGTAAACCGGCTGAAGCAGTTCGCGCGAGAGGCTGTAGGTGTTTTCCGTGTCGCCGACTTTGAGCGTCTCGCCGGCCGTCCACGGCGTTCCGGCGGCCAGGCTGGGTGTGACCTGGCTGGCGATGATCTTGCGGTGGTCGTCAATCCAGGTGATGGCCTGCAGCTCGGGGTATTGCGCGACCAGGGACTCGGCGCGGCCCATGAACTCATCAGGGTCCACTTCCTTGTTCGATATGTCGCGGGCCAGCCGCATCAGTTGCTCCTGCCGCTCGAGCAGGCGCAGGCGCATGCGCTGCTGGGCGTATTCGAGGTCGCGCTTGACGGCCTCCTGTTCGCGCTCGACTTCTTCAAGGCGCAGGTACCAGAAGGCGGAAACAATGGCCGCCAGGAACAGCACCACGGCGGCCACGGGCGCCAGCATGGCGAAGCGGTCCTGGCGGGTGGGCGACTGTTTCCCCCACCAGCGCCGCCACCACGCCAGCGGCGCGATGGCCGGCGGGACGGGGCGTGGCGGGAAATGGGGCTTGCTCATGGCCTGAAGTGTAGGGGAGCCCCGGCCGCTCTGCGCCAGAGATGGCACGAAGGATGCTTCCGGTCGGGGTTTTTAAAGTTCACAATATGAAAACAACAAGCGCCATTTGAAATTTAAAAAGAATTATGAGAAACTAGAGACCTCGTACTAAATTACGTGACAAACCCTTTAGGAGACAAGACGATGTCAGCCGTACCCGAAAACCTGTTCGGTTCTGCCGCCAATGACGCGGACAGCCAGGAAACCCGTGAGTGGATGGATGCCCTGTCCGCCGTGATCGAGGCCGAAGGCCCTGAGCGCGCCCACTTTTTGCTCGAGCAATTGCTGGAGCACGCCCGCCAGCAAAGCATCGATATGCCGTTCTCGGCCAATACCGGGTATGTGAACACCATCGAGGCCAATGAAGAGGCTCGTTGCCCCGGCAACATCGAGATCGAAGAGCGTCTGCGCGCCTACATGCGCTGGAACGCCATGGCCATGGTGGTCAAGGCCAACCGCCACAACCCGGAAGACGGCGGCGACCTGGGGGGCCATATCGGCTCCTTCGCCTCGCTGGCCCACATGTTCGGCGCCGGCTTCAACCACTTCTGGCACGCTGAAAATGAAAACCACGGTGGCGACTGCCTCTACATCCAGGGCCACGTGTCGCCTGGCGTCTACGCCCGCGCTTACCTGGAAGGCCGCCTGACCGAAGAGCAGCTGCTCAACTTCCGCCAGGAAGTCGATGGCAAGGGCCTGTCGAGCTACCCGCACCCCAAGCTGATGCCTGAGTTCTGGCAGTTCCCCACGGTGTCCATGGGCCTGGGCCCGCTGATGGCCATCTACCAGGCGCGCTTCCTGAAGTACCTGCACGCCCGCGGCATTGCCAACACCGAAAACCGCAAGGTCTGGGTGTTCTGCGGCGACGGTGAAATGGACGAAGTCGAATCCCTCGGTGCCATCGGCCTGGCTGCTCGCGAAGGCCTGGACAACCTGATTTTCGTGATCAACTGCAACCTGCAGCGCCTGGACGGCCCGGTGCGCGGCAACGGCAAGATCATCCAGGAACTCGAAGGCGAGTTCCGCGGTGCCGGCTGGAACGTGATCAAGCTGCTGTGGGGCAGCGAGTGGGATCCGCTCCTGGCCCGTGACAAGGACGGCGCGCTGCGCAAAATCATGATGGACACGCTGGACGGCGACTACCAGTCCTTCAAGGCCAACGACGGCGCCTACGTGCGCAAGCATTTCTTCGGTCGCGATCCCAAGACCCTCGAGATGGTGGCCCACCTCAGCGACGACGATATCTGGAACCTCAAACGCGGTGGACACGACCCGCAGAAGGTCTATGCGGCTTACCACAAGGCGGTGAACCACAAGGGTCAGCCGACCGTGCTGCTGATCAAGACCGTCAAGGGCTTCGGCATGGGCAAGGCCGGCGAAGGCAAGAACACGGTTCACCAGACCAAGAAGCTGACCGACGAAGACATCAAGATCTTCCGCGACCGCTTCAACCTGCCGATTCCCGACAGCGAACTCTCCAAGATTCCCTTCTACAAGCCGGCCGACGACACGCCGGAGATGAAGTACCTGCACGAGCGCCGCAAGGCCCTGGGTGGCTACCTGCCGCATCGCCGTACCAAGGCCGAAGAGAGCTTCACCGTGCCGTCCCTTGAGACCTTCAAGGCGGTGATCGAGCCCACGGCCGAAGGCCGCGAGATTTCCACGACGCAGGCCTATGTGCGTTTCCTCACGCAGTTGCTGCGTGACCAGGCCCTGGGTCCGCGCGTGGTGCCCATTCTGGTGGACGAGGCGCGCACCTTCGGTATGGAAGGCCTGTTCCGCCAGATCGGTATTTACAACCCGGCGGGCCAGCAGTACACCCCGGTCGACAAAGACCAGGTCATGTACTACAAGGAAGACAAGGCCGGCCAGATCCTGCAGGAAGGCATCAACGAAGCCGGCGGCATGAGCAGCTGGATCGCCGCGGCCACCAGCTACAGCACCAGCAACCGCATCATGGTGCCGTTCTATGTGTACTACTCGATGTTCGGTTTCCAGCGCATCGGCGACCTGGCCTGGGCCGCTGGCGACATGCAGGCACGCGGCTTCCTGTTGGGCGGCACCTCGGGCCGCACGACGCTGAACGGCGAAGGCCTGCAGCACGAAGACGGCCACAGCCACATCATGGCCGGCACGATTCCGAACTGCATTTCCTACGACCCGACCTTCGCGCATGAAGTGGGCGTGATCCTGCACCACGGCTTGAAGCGCATGGTGGAAAAGCAGGACAACGTGTTCTATTACCTGACCCTGCTCAACGAGAACTACGCCATGCCGGGCCTGACCGCCGGCACGGAAGAGCAGATCATCAAGGGCATGTATTTGTGCAAGGAAGGCGCCAAGCTGACCCCGCGCGTGCAGTTGCTGGGTTCGGGCACCATCCTGCGCGAATCGATTGCCGCGCAGGAACTGCTGGAAAAGGACTGGGGGGTTGCCGCCAACGTCTGGAGCTGCCCGAGCTTCAACGAACTCACGCGCGACGGCCAGGACGCCGAGCGCTGGAACCTGCTGCACCCGACCGAAACGCAACGCGTGTCGTTCGTGGGGCAACAGCTCGACAAGCACAATGGCCCGGTGATCGCATCCACCGATTACATGAAGGCCTACGCCGAGCAGATTCGTCCCTTCATCCCCAAGGGCCGCACCTACAAGGTGCTGGGCACCGACGGCTTCGGCCGCAGCGACTTCCGCAGCAAGCTGCGTGAGCACTTCGAGATCAACCGTCACTACATCGTGGTTGCCGCCCTGCGCGCGCTGGCCGACGAGGGCACGGTGCCAATGGCCAAGGTGGCCGAGGCGATCAAGAAATACGGCATCAAAACCGAAAAGATCAACCCGCTGTACGCCTAACAACAAGGGAGACAAACATGGCATTGGTAGAAGTAAAAGTCCCGGACATCGGGGACTTCGATGAAGTCGCGGTCATTGAATTGCTGGTCAAGCCCGGCGACACGGTGAAAGCCGAGCAGTCGCTGATCACGGTGGAGTCGGACAAGGCGTCGATGGAAATTCCGTCGTCCACCGCGGGCGTGGTCAAGGAACTCCGGGTC
>JAHFQI010000172.1 GCA_023259355.1 Comamonadaceae bacterium | reverse complement strand
AGCGAAAAGCCGAACTCCGTATTCAGCTTCTGGAATGTCCCGCCCAGCATGGCCTGGATTTCATCGCTGGCGCCCTGAACCTGGCGAATGACCTCGCGCAAACGCTCGAAAGTCTGCGCATAGGCTTTTTTCACGCCGAACTTGATGCCGGGCTGTCGCAGCGCCCGGCTCAACTCGGCAAGCTCCGTTTTCAGCGAACTGGTGCCGAGCCACTCGAAAATCTCCCGCAACAGCTTCACATGCACCGACCTGACCGCGTGGATCCGGGCGCCACTGCCGCCAAACTCGGCTTGCTCGTGTTCGATGCGCAGACGCATCTGCCGGATGACGGTGGTGTTCTTGCCCTGCAAGCCCCTGAGTTCCTGGGTCTGCTCGGCCAGATCGCGGCGGCGCACCGTGATCACCCGTCCCGCCTCCGCACGCAACTCCGTCACGCCGGACATGACCGCCGACTGCAGGATGCGCTGGCGTTGCCCCAGAAGGCCCTGCCCCAAGGCCTGCTCCAGCACCGGCAAGTGACTGGCGGCCAGCAACTCGGCGTCGCCTGTCACCTTGGCCAGCAGCCCCTTCTGCGCCGACACGGGGATCACCTGGGACTGGGGCACCCCCAAAATCTCTGCCGAGGTGGCCCGCTGGCGGTCGATCTGCGACTGAACCTGCGCGGGTGTGCTCAGCGCATCCCACATGGTGTCGATCTTGTTGAGGACCACCAACCGCGACGCGACAGCATCGGTCTGGGTTGCAAGATGCTCCCGCCAGATCGCCAGGTCCGACTTGGTGACACCGGTATCGGCCGCCAGGATGAACACCGCCGCCTGCGCCTGGGGAATCAGGTTCACGGTCAACTCGGGCTCGGCGCCAATCGCGTTGAGCCCCGGGGTATCGAGCACCACCAGGCCCTGCTTGAGCAGCGGGTGCGCCATGTTGATCAGGGCATGGCGCCATTTCGGCACTTCGACCAGGCCTTCGGCATCCACCAGCGGGTTGTCGCCGGGCGCGTCGTCATGCCAGAAACCCAGCGCACGTGCCTCGTCCGTCGTCACACGCAGGGTTTCAGCCACCTTTTCCATGGCCCCGGCCAGTTGCGCCGCATTGTCGACATCAAGGTCGATGCGGGTCCATTTTTCGGGGACCATGCGCCACTCCATCAACGCCTGGGGCTGCAGTCGGGTTTCGATGGGCAGGAGCCGCAGGCACGGCGGGACGCTGGCGTCGTAGCCCAGCTCCGTTGGGCACATCGTGGTCCGCCCGGCGCTCGCCGGCATGATGCGCCGGCCATAGTCCGCGAAGAAAATCGCGTTGATCAGTTCGGACTTGCCGCGCGAAAACTCGGCCACGAAAGCCACCATGACCTTGTCGGCCCGCACCTTGACCTCGAGCCGGCGAAGGCGCTCTTCCAGCGCGGCGTCCAGCAGTTCGTGGTCCCGCATCCAGTCGCCCAGCAACTTGAGGCGCAGGGAAAATTCCCGGCGCCATGCTCCATGCTGATCGAACTGCTTATTGAATGAAGTGGCCACTTTGCCTCCGGCAACGGAGTCAATATAACACCGCCTCCCCCAAGGTCAGGACACCACCTACCGCTGGCAGACGCCGCAGAAAAAGGTCGATCGCTGGCCCTGGCGAAGCTGCCGGATCGGGCTGCCGCATTGCCGGCACGGCTCACCCGCACGCCCGTAGACCATGGCCTCCAGCTGGAAATGGCCCGCCTGTCCATCGGCACTGGAAAAGTTGCGCAGGGTGCTTCCGCCTGTGGCGACCGCGCGCGCCAAAACATCGCGAATGGCCTCACGCAACCTGGCCGCACGCGCCAGACTGATCCGGGAGGCCTTCGTGGCAGGTCGGATACCTGCCAGAAACAGGGCTTCCGATGCGTAGATGTTGCCCACCCCCACGACAACCTCGCCGGCCAGCAACACCTGCTTGATGGACACGTTGCGTTTTTTCAGGCCGGCATGGAATTCGGCAAGCCCGAACTCATCACCCAGCGGCTCGACACCCAGCCGGCCAAGCAGCTTGAGCGCCCGATCGGATGACGCGCCATCAGTGAGCACCACGGCACCGAACCGCCGCGGATCGTGCAGCCGCAAGGTTCCGTGCGTGGTCACCAGGTCAAAGTGGTCATGCGTGCCCGCCGCGGGCAACGCCAAGGCAAAACTCAGACTCCCCGACATGCCCAGATGGACCAGCAGCAATTGGCCGCTGCTCAGGTCGAGAAGCAGGTACTTGCCGCGCCGCCGCACGGCCGTGACGGTCAGGCCATACAGGCTGGCCGGCTCGCCGCCCAAGGGCCAGCGCAGCGGCTTGCCCAACCGGACCGCCAGAATGCGGGCGCCGGTTATGCGCTCGGCAAAACTCAGCCGCGTGACTTCGACCTCGGGCAGTTCTGGCATGGTGAATAAGGCTGACTGGCTTGGATTATTATGGGTTGATGAAGCCCGTATTCTGTCTTGTCGCCGCACTGTCGATGTCCCTGGGCGTTGGCGCACAGGAGCCCTCACCCAGGGTGAGCGACGAACCCGCGCCGGCGGCCTCGTCGATGGACGCTGCGCTTTTCTACCAGCTGTTGCTCGGCGAGCTGAATGTGCAGGAGAACGAACCGGGCACGGCGTACTCGCTGGTGCTGGATGCCGCGCGCAAGACGAATGATGCCGACCTTTACCAGCGGGCCGTGGATATTGCGCTGCAATCGCGTGCCGGAGAGGCCGCATTGCAGGCGGCTCGCGCGTGGCAGCTGGCACAACCGGCGTCGCGTGAAGCCCGTCGGATCACCCTGCAGATCCTGATCGCGCTCAACCGGATCAGCGAAGTCCCGGCGTTGCTGGCCACGGAAATCGACACCCTTCCGCTTCAGGAGCGGTCCGCGGCCATCGCTGCCCTCCCGCGCGTTTTTGCGAGGGCTTCGGACAAGCCGCTGGCAGCCCGCGTGGTGGAGCAGGCCCTGGCCGACCATCTGGGTCATCCCGCGACAGGCGAGGCGGCCTGGACGACCATCGGGCGGCTGCGCCTCCTCGCGGACAACCCTGAAGGCGCCCTGGATGCCGCCCGCCGGGCCCAGGCGGTCAATCCCCGCACTGAAGGCGCCGCCTTGCTGGCCATCGAAATCATGGGTCCGGGCCAGCCTCTGGCTGAATCCGTCGTGCACAAATACCTGGAGACTGAAACCCGGCCCGAGCCCGAGGTCCGGATGGCGTATGCCCGCGCCCTGCTGAACGCGCAACGCCCTGCGGAGGCGCTGACGCAGTTCCAGAAAATCACCATTGAGCGAGCTGCCTATGCACCGGCGTGGCTGGCCCTGGGGCTGATGCAGTTGCAGGGCAACCAGCCGGATCGCGCCGAAGCACCGCTGCAACGTTATCTGGAACTCGTTCCCGCAACCGAGGAAGAAGCCTCGCGCCGCGGCAGGACGGAGGCTTTTCTGGCGCTGTCCCAGATCGCCGAAAGCCGCAAGGACTTTGCCGGCGCTGGCCGCTGGCTCGATCGCATCGAAAATCCGGACGACCGGATCAACGTTCTGGCCCGCCGGGCCGCCATCCTGGCCCGGCAGGGCCAGCTCAAGCAGGCACGCGAATTGATTCACAGCTGGCCGGAGCGCACACCGGCCGATGCCCGACTCAAACTGACCACGGAAGTCCAGCTGCTGCGCGACAACCGCCAGCTGGATGCCGCTTTTGAACTGCTTGGCGCGGCCATCGAACGCGAGCCCGGCGATGCCGACCTGCTGTACGACCAGGCCCTGATTGCCGAGAAGCTCGGCAAATTCGACGTCATGGAACGTTTGCTGCGCCGGCTCATTGCCGCCAAGCCGGACTACCACCACGCCTACAACGCGCTGGGCTACTCCTTCGCCGAACGCAACCTCCGGCTCGACGAGGCGCGGCAGCTGATCACCAAAGCGCTTGAATTCGCGCCCGACGACCCGATGATCAAGGACAGCCTCGGCTGGGTCGAATTCCGCACCGGCAACAGCGCCGAGGCCGTGCGCATTCTGCAAGGCGCCTTCAAGGAGCGGCCCGATGCCGATATTGCCGCCCACCTGGGTGAAGTCCTCTGGAGCGCGGGACAGCGCGAGCAGGCCCTGACTATTTGGAAGGAGGGGCTGCTGCTGAGCCCGGACAACGACACCCTGGCCGAGACGCTGAAGCGGCTGCGGGTGAAGCCTTGAATCGACGGGCCTGGCTGGTCAGGGCGCTGGCCCCCGCGGCCCTCCACGCCATCGTGGGCTGCAGCACGCCGACACGGAGAAAAGGCCCGAACGGTCCGGAAGCGCAGTTCTGGAGCGGCCGGATGGGCCTGAACGTGGCCTCCGACCCACCGCAGTCTTTTTCGGCGACGTTCGAACTCCGGGGCCAAGCCGGCGAAGGCGAGCTGATTCTCATCGGCCCCCTGGGCAACACACTGGCCACGCTGCGCTGGTCTCCGGATGCCGCCACGCTGCACACCGGCCAGGGGACGCAGCAGTTCGGCTCGCTGGACATGCTGGCCAGCCAGGTGACCGGCACGCCGCTGCCCATCCGGGAACTGTTTGACTGGCTGGCCGGTACCAACACCACCGCGGCCGGATGGCAAGCCGACCTGTCGCGCCTCGATCAGGGTCGCCTGGTCGCCACACGGGTCGAACCTGCGCCCGCAGCCGAGTTGCGACTGATTCTCGACCGGTAGTCCAACCCGCGAAACCCGTGGCCATAATCACACGATGAAGTCGCTGTATGACGTGCCGGCGCCGGCCAAGCTCAACCTGTTTTTGCACCTGACCGGACGAAAGGCCGACGGCTACCACCTGCTCCAGTCGGCCTTCATGCTGATCGACTGGTGCGACACCCTGCATTTCGAGTCCCGCCCCGATGGCCGGATTACCCGCGAGGACCTCACCGTCGCCCTCCCCCCGGACGACCTCATCACGCGGTCGGCGCGTGCCTTGCAGACCTTGACGGGTTGCCGGCTCGGGGCGCACATCCGTGTCGAAAAACACATTCCGGCGCAGGCCGGCATGGGCGGCGGCTCTTCCGACGCAGCCACTTGCCTGCTGGCGCTCAACCGGCTCTGGAAATTGAACCTGACGACCGGGCAACTGGTTCAGCTGGGCCTCCAGATCGGCGCGGACGTGCCGTTTTTCCTGCGCGGGCATAACGCCTGGGTCGAAGGCATTGGTGAGAAAATCACGCCGATCGAACTGCCCGACGCCCGGTTCGTGGTGGTCAAGCCACCGCAGGGCCTGGAAACAAAAACAATTTTTGAGTCGGATGACCTGAAGCGCGATTCAAAGCCTGCTACAATCACAGGCTTTGCAGCACACCCTTACGGCTTCGGACGTAACGACCTGCAGCCCGTCGCGATGAGGCATTGCCCTCAAATCGCCCAAGCGCTTGAATGGCTTGGATCCCTCGGCCTTGATGGCCGGATGACAGGCTCCGGTAGCGCGGTGTTTGCGCAAATGCTGAATGAAGTTGACCTCGGCAGTGCACCGGGCACATGGCAGGTCAGGTCATGCAGCAATTTGGCTGCTCATCCCTTGCAGGGGTGGGCAACCAGCGACGATTGATGGTGGGCAGCGTTATGCTGTCAACCGGTGTAGGGGAGTCGCCAAGTTGGTAAAGGCACTGGATTTTGATTCCAGCATGCGAGGGTTCGAGTCCTTCCTCCCCTGCCAAATACGTCGTACGTAGAGGCATTTTTTTTGACCGCTGGGATGCTCATGCAAGCCAACCAACCCGACTTCATGGTTTTCACCGGCAACGCCAATCCGGCGCTCGCATCCGAGATTGCCAGTCATCTGGGCACCACGCTGGGTGCTGCGGACGTGGGCCGCTTCTCCGACGGCGAAGTCACCGTCGAAATCAAGCAGAACGTCCGCGCCCGCGACGTGTTCGTGGTCCAGTCCACCTGCGCGCCCACCAACGAAAACCTGATGGAATTGCTGATCATGGTCGATGCGCTCAAGCGCGCTTCGGCCGAACGGATCAGCGCCGTGATTCCCTACTTCGGCTACGCCCGCCAGGACCGCCGTCCGCGCTCCAGCCGTGTGCCGATCTCGGCCAAGGTCGTCGCCAACATGCTGCAGGCCGTGGGCGTCGCCCGCGTGCTGACCATGGACCTGCACGCGGACCAGATCCAGGGCTTTTTTGACATTCCGGTTGACAACATCTACGCCTCCCCGGTCCTGCTGGGCGATCTGCGCCAGAAGAAGTACGACGACCTGATCGTGGTGTCGCCCGACGTGGGCGGCGTGGTGCGCGCGCGCGCCCTGGCCAAGCAGCTTGGCTGCGACCTGGCCATCATCGACAAGCGCCGGCCGAAAGCCAACGTGAGCGAAGTGATGCACGTGATCGGCGAAATCGAAGGCCGCAACTGCGTCGTCATGGACGACATGATTGACACCGCCGGCACGTTGGTCAAGGCCGCCGAAGTGCTCAAGGAACGCGGCGCCAAGAAGGTCTACGCCTACTGCACGCACCCGATCTTTTCGGGGCCTGCCATCGAGCGCATCGCCAAGGGTTCCGCGCTCGACGAAGTGGTGGTGACCAACACCATCCCGTTGAGCGAAGCCGGCGCCCAGTGCAAGAAAATCCGCCAGCTGTCCGTGGCGCCGCTGATTGCCGAAACCATTCAGCGCATTGCCAAGGGCGAGTCGGTCATGAGTTTGTTCTCGGATCAGGAAAACCTTTTCTGATCGGGACAAAAAGCGGGCCTGCCCACTGCAAGCAGTGACGCGGGCCTTTTTTAGTTGGAGTCGCACTGGTCGCGGTGGACTCCCTTTCG
The DNA here is from genome assembly GCA_023259355.1 of Comamonadaceae bacterium. GTDB lineage: Bacteria > Pseudomonadota > Gammaproteobacteria > Burkholderiales > Burkholderiaceae_C > JAHFQI01. Next base: position 1,562 of record JAHFQI010000172.1, on the reverse strand, counting down.
GAGTTGATTATGAAATTCGTCGCTTTTGAGCGCGCCAAGCAGGGCACGGGTGCGAGCCGCCGTCTCCGCATCACCGGCCGCACGCCCGGTATCGTCTACGGTGGCGCTGGCCAGCCGCAACTGATCGAACTCGATCACAACGCGCTGTGGCACGCCATCAAGAAAGAAGCCTTCCACTCTTCCATCCTCGAAATGGAAGTGGCCGGTCAATCCAGCAAAGTGTTGCTGCGTGACCTGCAAATGCACCCGTACAAGCAGCTGGTGCTGCACATCGATTTCCAGCGCGTGGACGCCAACACCAAGCTGCACATGAAGGTGCCGCTCCACTACAGCGGCGAGGAAGAGTCCGCTGCGGTCAAGATCGACAAGTGCCTGATCAACCACGTCGTGTCCGAACTCGAAATTTCGTGCCTGCCGGCCGATCTGCCCGAGTTCATCGCCGTGGACCTGACCGGCCTGAAGAAGGGTGTTTCCCTGCACCTGAACGACATCGCCCTGCCCAAGGGTGTGAAGGTCGTGACGCATGGCAAGCCGAACCCGGTTGTGGTGTCCGTGGTGACCGTGGCTGAAGAGGTGGCAGAACCTGTCGCCGCAGCGCCCGCCGCCGCCCCCGCAAAGGGCAAGGGCAAGAAATAAGCTCACAGCCTCCCTGTGACGCCAACGGCCCACCTCGGTGGGCCGTTCTGCTTTTCAGCACAGATAATTCCGTCCCATGATCAAACTCTTTGTCGGACTCGGCAATCCCGGTCCCGAATACGAAGCCACGCGGCACAACGCGGGCTTCTGGTGGATTGACGCGCTGGCCCGCGAACTCAAGGTCAGCCTGGTGCCGGACAAGGGTTACCACGGCCGCGTGGCGCGTGCGACGGTCCACGGGCAGACCGTGTGGCTGCTGCAGCCGCAGACGTTCATGAACCTCTCAGGCAAATCGGTCGCGGCCCTGGCGCGGTTTTTCAAGATCCAGCCTGACGAAATCCTGGTGGCGCATGACGAGCTGGACATCGTGCCCGGCCAGGTCAAGCTCAAGCTCGGCGGCAGCCACGCCGGCCACAACGGGCTGCGCGACATCCATGCCCAGCTGGGCACCTCGGACTACTGGCGGCTGCGCCTGGGCGTCGGCCACCCCGGTGTCAAGGCCGAGGTCGTGAACTGGGTTCTCAAGAAACCCTCGCAGGAACACCGCGAGGCCATTGAAGACTGTATTGAACGGGCCCTCAAAGGCGTCCCCGCGCTGATGGCGGGAGAGATGGAAAAAGCCATGCTGCTGATCCACACCGCCAAGCCACCGCGTCCGAAGCCCCCCCGGCCCGACCCGAACCCGGCCAGCACGCCCTGAGTAACCGCCCTCAGACGCTGCCGGTCTTGCTGGCGGCCTGCAGGCGCTGGAATTTCTGCCATAGCGTTTCCTGGCTCTCGATATGGCCGGGATGCACCGGAATGCATGACACGGGACAGACCTGCACACACTGCGGCTCGTCGAAATGCCCCACGCATTCGGTGCATTTGGCGGGATCGATTTCGTAGATTTCCACGCCCAGGTAGATGGCCTCGTTCGGGCACTC
>JAHFQI010000171.1 GCA_023259355.1 Comamonadaceae bacterium | reverse complement strand
GACATCGTGGGCTACGGCTGCACCACCTGCATCGGCAATCCCGGCCCGCTGACCGAACCCATCCGCCAGGCCCAGGTGGCAGGCTTGGCCAAGGCCGTGGCGATTCTGTCCGGCAACCGCAATTTCCCCGGTCGCGTGCACCCGGACCTGGAACTGAGCTTCATCATGTCGCCGCCGCTGGTGATCGCCTTCGGTCTGGCCGGTGATGCCGAGCGCAACCTGCGCACCGAGCCGCTGCAGACCGCGCCGGATGGGCGCCCGGTCTATCTGCGGGACCTCTGGCCCACGCGCGAGGAGATCGATGCGCATGTGGCCCTCGCCGCCGACCCGGCCGACTACCGCCGCGACTTCGCCATCGCCAGCCGCAACCCGCTCTGGCACGCACTGCAAAGCCCCGACACGCCGCTGTTCCCCTGGGACCTGGCCTCCACCGCGCTGCGCCGCCCGCCGTTTGCGTCGGCCGCCGAAGGCAGCCTGCTGGGCCATTACAGCGCCTGGCCGTTGCTGGTGCTGGGCGACGACATCACCACCGACCACATCTCACCCGCCAGCGCCATTCCGCCCGACAGCCTGGTGGCCGACTTCCTGGTGGAACGCGGCGACGACCGCAACGACCTGAACGTCTTCGCCTCGCGCCGTGGCAACTGGGAAGTGATGATGCGCGCGGCTTTCCACAACAAGACGCTGGTCAACCTGCTCAAACCCGATGCACCCCTGGCCCACACCCTGCATGTGCCCAGCGGTACCGTGCAGCCGATCTGGGACGTGGCGCAGCGCTACCGCGACGCGGGCGAGTCGGTGGTGCTGGTGGCCGGCGAGCGTTATGGCACCGGCTCCTCGCGCGACTGGGCGGCCAAGGGCCAGCGCCTGCTGGGCATCCGCGCCGTGCTGGCAGTGAGCTTCGAGCGCATCCACCGCTCCAACCTGATCGGCATGGGCATCCTGCCGCTGCGCCTGCCGCCGGGTGTGAGCCCGCAGACGCTGCGCCTGCAGCCGGGCGACCGGATCGAGGTCGATGCCGACGCGCCCACGCTGGCGCCGCGCTGCGCCGTGGCGGTGCGCGTGGTGCGTGCCGATGGCAGCGTGCAGGCGCTGGCGGCCACGGCCGCCGTGGAAACCCAGCTGGAGACCGACTTGCTGCGCGCCGGCGGCGTGATGCCGTCCATCCTGCACCAGACGATGGCGGCGCACGGCGCTGCGGGCACACTGGCCGCGACAGGGCCGTGATGACCATGCCGGTTCGAGGGCAGAATTCCGGTTCCATGAAAACCGAAAAATCCATCCCGGCCCAGATCGTCGACTACATCCAGGCCGAGGGCCTGTCGGTTGGCAGCCATTTGCCGGCCCAGCTCCTTGCGGACCGCCTGCGCGTCTCGCGCTCGCCGATCAACGAGGCCCTGGGCCTGCTGCATGAAAAAGGCGTGTTGAGCCGCCAGCCTAACCGGGGCTACTTTCTGGCCAAGCCGGTGCAGGCGCCCGGCGCCGGCCTGGCGCAAGAACTGGGGCTGGATGAATCGGACGTGGTGACCAGCGTGTACTTTCGCATCGCCGACGACCGGCTCAAGGGCCTGCTGCCCGACGACTTCTCCGAGGTGCTGATCAAGACCCGCTACGGCCTGACGCCCACCCAGCTTCAGGCCGTGCTGACCCGCATTGCCCAGGAAGGCTGGGCGCACAAGAAGCCGGGCTACGGCTGGGTGTTCTCGTCGATGCTGACCACGCCCGACAGCCTGCTGCAGTCCTACCGGCTGCGCCTGGCGCTGGAACCCGCGGCCCTGCTGGAGCCGGGTTACCGGCTGGATGCGCAGGTGCTGGCGCGCTGCCGCGCCGCCGAGCAACATCTGCTGGACGGCGGCATCGAGACGGACACCGCGGACCAGCTGCACGAGCGCGGCGTGCGTTTCCACGAATCGCTGGTCGAGGCCTCGGGCAACCCGTTTTTCATCGACACCATCCGCCGCGTCAACCGCGTGCGGCGCCTGCTCTCGTACCGCTCCATGCAGGATCGCAAGCGCTACAAGGAACACTGCCTGCAGCACCTGCATGTGCTGGACCTGCTCGAACAAGGCCGCAATGAAGAGGCATCCCTGGCCCTGCACAGCCATTTGTCCAGCACCCTGAAAAACCTCAAGAAGATCAGCGGCATCCTCAAACCCTGACGCCGCCGCGCTTCAAGCCTTGTTGTCAACCTTCACCAACTGAACCTTGCCATGAACATTCCACCCTCCGTCATTCAAGCCTTCACGCCCACCGGCAAACTGCGCGCGTCCATCAACCTGGGCAACCCGATCCTCGCCAACAAGGACCCGGCCACCGGCCAGCCGGTCGGCGTGTCGATCGATCTGGCGCGCGGCTTTGCGGCCCGCCTGGGGGTGGAGCTTGAACTGGTCGTGTTCGACGCGGCGGGCAAGTCGGTGGAGGCGGTGACGCAGGACCGGGCCGACATCGGCTTCTTCGCGGTCGATCCGCTGCGCGGCGAGGGAATTTCCTTCACCGCGCCCTATGTCCTGATCGAAGGCAGCTACATGGTGCCGGACGGCTCACCCATGCAGTCCAACGACGAGGTGGATCGCCCCGCCAACCGCGTCACCGTCGGCAAGGGCAGCGCGTACGACCTGTTCCTGACGCGGGAACTGCGCCGGGCCGAGATCGTGCGGGCGCCGACCTCGCCCACGGTGGTGGATGTGTTCGTGGCGCAGGGCCTGGAGGTCGCCGCCGGCGTCCGGCAGCAGCTGGAGGCTGATGCGAAGCGCTTCCCCGGCCTGCGGCTCTTGCCGGGCCGCTTCATGGTGATCCAGCAGGCGATGGGCCTGCCCAAGGGCCGCGGACCTGAAGCCGCCGAGGTGTTGCGCCAGTACGTCGAGGCCATGAAGGCCACCGGCTTCGTGGCCGAGGCCCTGGCGCGCCACGGCATCCAGGGCGCTTCCGTGGCGCCTGCCGCAGCGGGAGCCGCCTGATGTACGCCTACGTGGGTTCCCGCACCAGCCGCGAGCGCAACGCCCGGGGTGAGGGCCTCAGCGTTTTCAAAATGGCCCCGCAGACCGGCCATCTGGCGCGGGTGCAGGTGGTTGAGGGCCTTGTCAATCCGTCCTTTCTGGCGCTCAACCGGCGCGGCGACCGGCTCTATACCGTGCATGGCGACCAGCATGAGGTGAGCGCGTTTCGCGTCGATCCGGCCGACGGCAGGCTGACGTTCCTGAACCGGCAAAGTTGCCAGGGGAAGAACCCCGTGCATCTGGCGCTGGACCCGACGGACCGTTATCTCGTGGTGTCCAACCACCTGAACGGCACGCTGGTGGTGATGCCCGTGGATGCCGATGGCGCGCTGGGCGAGGTCTCACAGACCGTGGCGCTGGAAGGGCAGCCCGGTCCGCACCGCGTGGAGCAGCCGTTTTCCAAGCCGCACTTCAACCCCTTCGATCCCAGTGGCCGGTTCGTCGTCGTGCCGGACAAGGGGCTGGACCGGGTGTTCACGTTCCGGTTCGCCAACGGGCAACTCAGCCCGGCGGCCAGCCCCTGGGTGGATGCCCGCGAGGCGGCCGGGCCGCGGCACATCGCCTTTCATCCCCAGCAGCCGTTGGCCTACGTGGTCAACGAACTGGATTCGACGGTGACCGGCTACCGGTTCCACGCCGAGACCGGCCGGTTGGAGCCGTTGCAGGTGCTGTCGGCCCTGCCCGACAGCTTCACCGGCAACAGCCGCGCGTCGGAAATCATGATCGCCGCGGACGGGCGGACGCTGTACGCGTCCAACCGGGGCCACGACAGCATCGCGGTGTTCCGCATCGATCCCGCATCGGGCCGGCTGACGTTCGTGGAAGCGGCGCCCTCGCATGGCCGCACGCCGCGCTTTTTTGCCTTGACGCCGGATGGGCAATTTGCCTTTGTCCTGAACGAGGACAGCGACAGCATCGTCACGTTTGCCGTGCAGGCTGAAACCGGTTCCCTCACGCCCACGGGCTTCTCCCTGGCTTGTGGCAGCCCGGTCTGCATGGTGTTTGCCCCTGCCAAGGGGGCATGAGGAGGGGGCCCCTGCCTCAACGGGGGTTGAGCTGACCGCCTGCGGCCCAGCCGCTGCGCACCGCGCCTTCGAGCGTGGCCGGGTAAGGCCCTTCGATGTGGTCGCCGCAGGCCATGAGGCCCGGCGCGATGCCCATGGCGGGGCGCGCCAGCGCGGGTGTGCAGGCGAAGGTGGCGCGTTTTTCCGTGATGGTCTGAAGCGGCTGCACCGTGAGCTGCAGCTGCGCCCGGGCCTGGGCGACGACCCGGGCCTGCAATGCCTCGCGTTCGCCGGAGCTGGCGCTGATGACGAAAGCCAGCAGCCCGGCCGGCCCGCCCAACGGGCCGCGGTCGAAGACGAACTGGGCCGGGTTCCATGCGTCGGCCCGCAGCGCCAGCATGGGCCGGGGCAGGCCCGAGTCGGCCATGGCGTAGACCGTGGTGATGGCTTCGTGGCGCAGGGCCCCGGCATTGGCGGCCCAGGACCGCAAGGGGGCCGCCGCGGCTTCTGGCGCCAGGGCGGCCGCATCCAGGGCCAGCCGGGCTGAATCCGGCGCCGACGTGGCGAGGATGACCTGGTCGAACGACTCACCATTCACTTGCCAGCTGGGATGGCCGGCGCCAGGGGCTTCGGGGCGCAGCGCCTGCACGCGGCAACCCAGGTGAACGGGGTGGCCCCGGTGGGCCAGCCAGCGCGCGGCCGCCTCGGGGAACAACGCGCCCAGGTCCACGCGCGGCAGCAGCAGGTTGGAGCCGCCGCGCTGGCTGAACATCGCGTCCTTCAGCACCCGCAGAAACACCGCGCCGCTGGCCTCACTGGCGGGGGTGTTGAGCGCCGAAACGCATAGCGGCTCGATGAAGTCGTCCTTCAGCCGCCGGGTGAGTGGGGCGCAGAGATCGGCGACCGTGGCCTCGGGCGCGCAGGTGAAGCCGCGCCGTTGCCAGGCCGTGGCGGTGCGCAGCAGGGCGAGTTTGTCGCGCCAGGTCCAGCCGCGCGCGCGCAGGATGCCGATCACGGCATCCCAGGGCGCGGCCAGGTCGGGCAACGCCAGGCCGGTGCCGTCCGGAAAGGTCAGCGCCAGCGGCTGGCGCAGCAGGGCGATGTCCGGATCGACCCCGACCTCGCGCATCAGGCGCAGGGTGTCGGTGTAGGCGCCGATGAGAATGTGCTGGCCGTTGTCCAGACGCGCCTCGCGGCCGTCGGGCAGCGACAGCGTCACGCCGCGCGCCCGGCCGCCCAGGCGACGTCCGGCTTCGAAGACAGTGACGCCGTGGCCGGCCTGCACGGCCGACACCGCCGCCGCCAAGCCGGCCCAGCCGCCGCCGACGATGGCGACGCGTTTCACTGGAGCGCCGCCAGGCCGCCCCAGGGCGCGGGGGCCAGCGCAGTCCGCGAACCGAGCAGCGTGGAGGTCACAGCTGGCCCAGCGCCTGCACCTTCCACGCCAGCCACAGCTTGCGCAGCGGCGTCAGCGCGATGCGCTGGTGCAGCACCTGGAAGTTGTCGCGCTCGATCTCGCGCAGCAGCGTGCGGTAGATGCTGGCCATCATGAGGCCGGGCTTTTGGGCACGCCGGTCGGCGGCGGGCAGCAGGGCCAGGGCCTCGTCGTACAGCGCGTGGGCGCGCCGGGCCTGGAATGCCATCAGGGCAGTGAAGCGGTCGGAGTAGCTGCGCTTGAGGACCTCATGGGCTTTCACGTCGAACTGCTGCAGCTCGCTGATTGGGAGGTAAATGCGGCCGCGCAGCGCGTCCTCGCCGACGTCGCGGATGATGTTGGTGAGCTGGAACGCCAGGCCGAGCTTGTGCGCATAGGCCGTGGTGGCGGCCTCGGTCTGCCCGAAAATCAGCGCCGAGACCTCGCCCACCTCGCCGGCCACCAGGTGGCAGTAGCGTTGCAGAGCCGGGTAGTCGAGGTAGCGCGTCTGCTCCAGGTCCATCTGGCAGCCTTCGATCACCGCCTGCAGATGGCGCTGTTCGATGCCGTAGTCCGGGCAATGCGGCATCAGCGCCTGCAGCGCGGGGTGGCTGGCCTGGCCGGCAAAGGCCTTGGCGACTTCGCCTTGCCACCAGGCAAGTTTGGCGCGGGCGACACCGGGGTCGGTCACCTCATCGACCACGTCGTCCACCTCGCGGCAAAACGCGTAAAACGCGGTGATCGCGGCGCGCCGGGGCTTGGGCAGGAACAGGAAGGCGTAATAAAAACTGCTGCCCGAGGCGGCGGCTTTTTGCTGGACGTAGTCTTCTGGGGTCATGAATTCACGCGGTTGGGTGCGCGGGCAGGCACGCGGGGCGCAGCGCCGATTGTCACATCCGGAGCGCGCGCCACAGCATCAGGGGCGCGTCCCGGGCCGACAATGTGGGGCGGGTGCGCAGCGTGGCGTACTCCAGGGCCCGGATCTTGTCGAGAATGCGCAGGCCGCCCTGCACGACCAGCCGCAGTTCCCAGCCCGCCCGCCCGGGCACCTTTTTGACCAATGGGGCGCCTTCCAGCATCAGCCGCGTCGCCCATTCGACGTTTTCTTCAATCAGCCCCGTGGCCTGCGGCGTCTGCACCAGCCCGACGGGGTCCACGCCGAACGCGGCGCAACGGTCCCGGGGCAGGTAGTAGCGGCCGCGCGGAATGTCCACGCCAAGATCCTGCCAGAAGTTGATGAGCTGCAGCGCGCTGCAGATCGCGTCGCTCTGGACCAACGAGGGGGCGTCGTCCACGCCGTACAGGTGCAGCAGCAGGCGGCCCACCGGGTTGGCGGAGCGCCGGCAGTAATCCAGCAATTCATTGCGGTCGGCGTAGCCGGCGCCGTCACGGGTCTTGGCGACGTCCTGCTCGAAGGCGCTGAGCAGGTCGTCCAGCAGCGGCACCGGCAGCTGGAACTGCGCGATGACCGGCGCCAGCGGGCCGAACACCCCGGGCCAGCGGTCCGACGCGGGCTGGCCCCGGGCGGCGGCGTGCAGGTCGGCGCGGAAGGCCGCCAGATCACCCAGCCGCTGCGCCGCCAGGGCGTCACCCTCGTCGGCGATGTCGTCGGCCGTGCGCGCGAAGGTGTAAATGGCCGCGATGGCTGGACGCAGTCGGGGCGGGCACAGCCACGAGGCCACGGGAAAATTCTCGTAGTGGGTGACCGGCGCGGCGGACAGGGGCGTGGGTGTGGCGGAAAGGGGCATGGGGGAGGGCACGGCCGGCATTGTCGCTTGACACCCATCCGCATTTACCCTAGATTACTAACCAGTCAGTCATTAACTTGTTTCAAGTCGGCCATGAAGCTCCATTTTTTGCATTTCTCTCCCCGGCTCAATGGCCGGCGAACCTTGGCGCTGGCCGGGGCCGCGCTGCTCCTCTCCGCCTGTTCCCGGCCCGCGCCGCCCGAGGAGCCTGTGCGCGCGGTCAAGGTGCTGACCGTGGGCGTGGGCAGTTTCGAGTCGGGCCACGAGTACGCGGGTGAGGTCAAGGCGCGTGTGGAGTCCCGTTTGGGCTTTCGCGTGGCGGGCAAGATCACGCGCCGCGCGGTGGAGCTGGGCCAGCGCGTCAAGGCGGGGGAGCTGCTGGCGCAACTGGACCCGCGCGACTACCAGCTGGCGGCCGATGCGGCCCGCGCGCAGGTGACGGCCGCCGCCACGCAGCGCGACCTGGCCGCCGCCGATTTCAAGCGTTACAAGGAATTGAAGGAGCAGAACTTCATCAGCGGCGCCGAGCTGGAGCGGCGCGACGCGACGCTGCGCGCGGCGCAGGCCACGCTGGAGCAGGCGCAGGCGCAACTCGCGGGGCAGGGCAACCAGACGGCCTACACCCAGCTCGTGGCGGACGTGTCCGGCGTGGTGACGGCGGTGGAGGCCGAAGTGGGGCAGGTGGTGTCCGCCGGCACGCCGGTGGTGCGCATCGCCCAGGACGGCCCGCGCGACGTGGTGTTTGCGGTGCCGGAGGACAAGCTGGCGATCGTGCCGGTGGGGGCGGGGGTCACGGTGCGGGTCTGGTCGGGCGGCGCGCGCCTGAACGGCCGGGTGCGCGAGGTGGCGGCCAGCGCCGATCCGGTCACCCGGACCTTTTCCGTCAAGGTGACGCTCCCTGCGCAGGAGGCGCCGGCCTTGGGCGCGACGGTGTATGTGGCGCCCGCTGCGCCGACGCAGGCCGCCGCCGGCGTGATCAAGCTGCCGACCAGTGCCTTGCGCCAGGAAGGCAAGGGCACGGCCGTGTGGGTGCTCGACACAGCGGGCATGACGGTGCGTTCCCAGCCGGTGCAGATCGCCGCAGCGGACGGCAACGAGGCTGTGATCGCCGCCGGGCTGCAGCCGGGCCAGAAAGTGGTCGCCGCCGGGGTGCATGTGCTCTCGCCGGGGCAGAAGGTCACGATA
>JAHFQI010000170.1 GCA_023259355.1 Comamonadaceae bacterium | reverse complement strand
CAGGTAGTCGGCAAAGTTGTAGGTGGTGCCCGACCCATCGCTGCGGACAACGACCTTGATCGGCAGGTCAGGCAGCGCGACGCCGGGGTTGGTCTGCGCGATCTCGGGCGCGTTCCATTTGACGATCTCGCCCAGGAAAATGCGCGCGAGCACATCGCCCGCCAGGCGCAGCTGGCCGTCGCCGATCTTCGGCAGGTTGACCACCGGTGTGATGCCCGTGATCGCAATGGGGAACAGGACGAGCCCGTCCTTGGCCAGCTCGGCCTCGGGTGGTGCCACATCCGAGGCGCCGAAGTCGGCCTCGCTCGCGCGAATCTTTTTCAGGCCCGCCGAGGAGCCGACCGGGTCATAGGCCAGGCTGACGCCGCTGGTCTTCAGGTACTCGCGCGCCCAGGCCTGGTAGATTGGCGCGGCGGCCGAGGAGCCGGCGCCGGCGATGCTGGGGTCCGCGGCGCTGGCCTGCGCAACCAGGAAAAGACCGGCGATGGCGGCAAGGCAGGTTTTCATCGTTGTTGTTGATTTCATGTTCAGGATCCGGTTCGCTGATTTGTTTTCGGGGCGCCATTGTGCCGGCTGGCCAGTCAGCCCGTCAGTACGAAGTCGATGAAGCCCCGCTCCACGTCGGTGGAGATCAGCTTGACGCGGACTTTCTGGCCCACCTTGAGGCCGCCGTTGCCCTGCACCAGCTTGCCCTCGGCAGGCGGCGAGAAGATACGCACCCAGGTGCCCTTGTCGGCGCTGCCGGTCACCAGCGCATCGAAGTGCTGGCCGACGCGCGATTCGAGCAGCAGCGCCGCCTCCGACTTGCGCATCTGCCGCTCCACCTTCTGGGCGGCGTCTTCCTGCCGGGTGCAGTGCGTGGCCAGATCGGCCAGTTCGGCGTTCGAATAGGGCGGCGCCTTGCCGGCCAGCGCGGCCTTGAGCAGCCGCGAGGTGATGAGGTCGGGGAAACGCCGGTTGGGCGCGGTGGAATGGGTGTAGTCGCGCACCGCCAGGCCGAAATGGCCGATGGGATCGCCGCCCGGCACTTCGACCACATACTCGCCCGAGCCCATGAGCTTGACGATGACCAGCGACAGATCGGGGAAACGCAGCGGGTCGGCCTGGTGGCGCCTGGCCAGAAAGGCTTCCAGCGCCTTTGAATCGGGCTCGTCGGGCAGGATTTCGCCGTACTCCTTGGCCACCGCCACGATGCGCAGCCAGCGCTCGGGCGAACGCACCACCCGCCGCAGCGCGGCGCCGCCCCGCGCGGCAAGGTAGCGCGCGGTGCAGCCGTTGGTGGCGATCATCACTTCCTCGATCAGCTGGCGCGCGCGGTTTTGCACCTGCTGGCGAATGTCCACCACCTGCTCGCCCTCGAACACGGCGCGCGGCTGGAAGGTTTCAAGCTCCAGCGAACCCTCGGCGTGCCGGCGCACCCGCAGCTTCTGGGCCAGCGCGTCCTGCGTGCGCAGCTGCGCGTCCATGTGCGGCACGGCCGCCGCGGCGGCGGGCAGCGCGCCCTGGCCGTCGATCCAGTCGCTCACGGCGTCATAGGCCAGCTTGGCCTGGTTGCGCACCAGGGCCCGGTACACGGTGGCGCCGGCCAGCGAGGCGTCGTCGTTGAACACCATCTCGGTCACCACGGCCAGCCGCTCCTCGCCGGCGTTGAGCGAGGTCAGGTCGGTGGACAGGCGCTCCGGCAGCATCGGGTAGATGCGCGCGGAGGTGTAGACCGAGGTTGTGTTGATGAGGGCATGGGTGTCAACCGGCGTGTTTTTCTTCACCAGCGCATCGACGTCGGCAATCGCCACCCAGAGCCGGACGGCTCCCTGCGGCAGCGCCTCGCAGACCGTGAGCTGGTCCAGATCGAGCGAATCGTCGTTGTCGATGGAGCACCACAGCAACGCGGTCAAATCCTGGATGTCCGGCCCGGCTTCCCGGCCTGGGCCGGCGATCGACGCCAGCTGCTGGTCCACCTTCGAGGAAAACTCCGGCTCCAGCCCGCGCTCGGTCATGACGCGGTTGGCAATGCGAACGAGGTCGGCGCGGTGGTGGGGTCTTGGGGCGTGCATGGGTTCAATATACAGCGGCCACCCCCGCCACAAAGGCCTTCAGCAGCATGGAGGGCGGGAGGTTGAGGTGCGTCACCGCGCAAATCTCGTAGGCCGGTGTGCCCGTGATCGGCCTGAAAGCCAGCTTGTCGCCGCCCCAGGCCCGGGCCGTCAGGCTGTCCACCACGGCCACGCCGGCGCCGCTGGCGGCCAGGGCGCCGGCGGCGTGCACGTCGCGCACCTCGATCGGTGCCTGCAAGTCCATGCGATGCTCCCGGCGCCACTCGACCAGGATGCGGCCCTGCGGCGTGTCGGGGCTGAAGCCGATGAGCCGCTCTTGCAGGATGTCGCGCGGGTTCAGGGCCGCCTGCGCCTCGAACGCATGCCCTTTGGGAAACACGCAGGCCAGCGTCCAGTGGCCCAGCACCGCCGCCTTCAACAGCGGGTGCTCGATGGGCAGGGTCGAGATCGCGACATCGGCCTCGTGGTTCAGCAGCTGGCTGACCATCTCGCGGGCGGGCAGCGTCTCCATGAACAGCGTCGCCTGCGGAAACTGCGCTGACAGCGCGGCCACCGCCTGCGGCACGAGTTCAAGGGCGGTGCTGGGGCTGGCGAGCACCCGCAGCGTCAGCTGGCTGCCGGTCTTGAGGGCGGCGGCGCGGTCGTCGATGCGCTTCACGCCGCGGTACACCTGCTCCACCTCCGCATACAGCACCTGCGCCTCCGGCGTGGGCAGCAGGCGGCCCTTCTGGCGCTCGAACAGGGCGATGCCCAGTTGCGTCTCGATATGGCCCAGCATCCGGCTGATGCCCGGCTGCGACACATGCAGCAGCCGCGCGGCGTCCGTCACCGAGCCGGCCAACATCACGGCACGGAACACTTCGATCTGGCGCAGGTTCATGGTTCGTCCGTCATTCCCAATGTGTTAACAGCATGTTATGACATGCCACCATCTTTGTATTGGCAAGTTAAGCCCCGGCTTTCTAAGATAGCAGCGACACGAACCCTTCAAGAGGCAGACAACCATGACGATGAAACCCGCCCCCTCCCCCACGCGCACCGCGTTGCCCACCCGCCGCCAGGCGCTCTCCGCCATCGCGCTGGGCGTCACGGGCCTGAGCGCCGGCCTCGTCCGCGCCGCCGATGCCTGGCCGTCCAAGACGGTCCGCATCATCGTGCCGTTCGCGCCCGGCGGCGCGTCCGACAGCTCGGCACGCGTGCTGGCCGAGCTGCTGGCCCCGCAACTCGGCCAGTCGGTGATCGTGGAGAACAAGCCCGGCGCCGGCAGCGCCATCGGCGTGATGGCCGCCGCCCAGAGCCGCGACGGCCACACGCTGCTGATGGGCAGCAACAGCATGGTGATCAACCCCTCGCTGAACCCCGCGCTGACCTATGACGTGGCGCGCGACTTCGACGCCGTGAGCATGGTGTCGTCGCAGCCGCTGGTGCTGGTGGTGCCGGCGGCGTCCAAGATCCAGACCCTGGGCGACCTGATCGCCGAAGCCAAGGCCCGCCCCGGCCAGCTCACCGCGGGCAACAGCGGCAACGGCACCTTGGCCCACATTGCGGCGGAGCTGTTCTCGCTCGAAACCGGCACCAGCCTCACCGATGTGCCCTACAAGGGCGAAAGCGCGCTGATGCCGGACCTGATCTCCGGCCTGGTCACGCTGGGCTTCCTGAACCTGCCCAGCGTCATCACGCACATCCGCTCGGGCCGGCTGCGCGCCATCGCCGTGTCGGCCAGCCAGCCGGTGGCCGAACTGCCGGGCATCCCCACGTTCCGCTCGCTCAAGTTCCCCAGCCTGGAAGTGCAAGGCTGGGCCGCGCTGCTGGCGCCCAAGGGCACCATCCCGCCCGAGGGCCTGGCCAAGCTGGAAGGCCTGCTCGCCAAGGCCCTGGCCAGCGAGACGGTGCACAAGCGCTTCGCCGCGCTCAGCGTCACGCCGGTGATCAGCGGGCGCGAGGCCACGGGCCAGTACCTCAGGGCAGAGACGGCGCGTTACCAGCACGTCATCAAGACGCGCGGCATCAAGGTGGACAACTGATGCGCGCCGGAGCAGACATGCAAGCCATCGACGCCGACGTGGTGGTCTGCGGCGGCGGCGTGGCCGGCACCATGGCGGCGGTCGCGGCGGCGCGGCAAGGCGCGTCCGTGGTGCTGGTGGAACGCTACGGCTTTCTGGGCGGCAACGCCACGGCCGGCGCGGTGGCGCAGTTCAACAGCTGGCAGACCGCCAACGGCCGCCGAGTCGTTGCGGGCCTGGCCAACGAGGTGGTGGAGCGGCTGGCGCGCTACGGCGCGGCCGGCGCGCACGAAACCTTCGTCATGTCCACCGGCCACAAGATGGACCGCGTGCCCTACGGCCCCGAAGTGCTCAAGCTGGTGCTGGACGACCTGGTGACCGAATCGGGCGTGAAGCCCCTGCTGCACGCCAGCCTGCTCGACGTGGCCACAGAAGGCCGGCGCATCGCGTCGCTGCGCGTGATGACCAAGGGCGGGCTGCTCACGCTGCGGCCCAAGGTGTTGATCGATACGTCCGGCGACATCGACGCGCTCCAGCGCGCCGGCGCGCGCTTCCTGGAACTGGACGAGGGCGAGGCGCTGCAGCCCGCCACCATGATGTTCCGCTTCGGCCCCATCGACTTCGCGCGCTTCGACGCGCTGAGCCCCGCCGAAGTGCACACCCTGGCCCAGCGCGGCTACGCCGAAGGCCAGCTGGCCCGCGCCGCGCTGCACGCCAGCCGCGACCCGGATTCCGCCGACGCCTGGTTCAACATCAGCCGCCTGGGCATCGACGCGACCGACGCCTTTGCCCTGGGCGCGGCCGAAATCGAAGGCCGGCGCCAGGCCTGGCGCGCGGCGGGCTTCCTGCACCAAAACGTGCCCGGCTGCGAAGCCGGCCAGCTGCGCGCCTTCGCCACCCAGGTCGGCGTGCGCGAGACCCGCCGCGTGGAAGGCGACCACATCCTCACGGCCGAGGAACTGCTGCAGCCCGTGCAGTTCCCCGACGCCATCGCCGCCGGCGCCTACCCCATCGACATCCACCCCGCCGCCGGCGGCGCGCTGGACTACCAGGCCCTGGGCGACGACCACGCGTACCAGATCCCCTACCGCAGCCTGATCCCCACCGCCTTCGACAACGCACTCGTCGCCGGCCGCGGCATCTCCGCCACCCACAAGGCCCTGGCCGCGATCCGGGTCATGACGATTTCAATGGCAGTCGGGCAAGCGGCGGGGACGGCGGCGGCGATGGCTGCGATCGCTGCGAATGGGCCGGGTGACACGGCGCAAGTGCGGGCGGTGGACGTGAGCGCGCTGCGCGCGTCGCTTTTGGCTGACGGGGCGTGTCTGGCTTGACCGTACGCCTCAGCGCCCAAACGCCTCACGCTGGCGCCGCAGCCGGTCCCCGTCCAGGTACTGGGCGAGTTCTCCCAGATCAACAGCACGCACACCGCAGCCGCTGAAATGCGCCCGCCAGCCGCTGACGATGGCGCAGATCTCCTTGACGATCTCTTTCGCCCGCGGGGCCGCCAGCCCGAACAGGCGCGCCTCGGACAGCGCGTTGTCCAGCGACGATTCGGCCCCAGCCTGCCCCACCCGCATCTGCTGGTAACCCAGTCCCTGCGCGCTGGGCACCACGTCATAGGCGGGTGAGAGCTGGCAGTGCCCGCCGGCAGTGCGCAGCAGCGCGTGGTTTTTCTCGTGGTCGTCGGTGTTGTCGATCAGGATGTTGAAGACCATGCGGCGAAACAGCTCCTGCTGCTGCGCCGCCAGGTGCGCGGGGTTGCCGATGCGGCGCAGCAACTGCGCCAGCTCGGGGTAACCCAGCTCCTCGCCCGCCGCCTTCAGCGCCACATTCGCGGTGATGGCGTGCAGGCGGCCTTCGGGCGTGCGGTCGAAGCGGCGCACCGCGACGGCATGGCCGGACGCCACCGGCAGCGCGCGCGTCTCGGCCACCTGAATGCCACACAAGCCCGCCAGCCGCATCGCCGCGTGCTCAATCAGCGGCGTGTCCAGCGATTCACCCTCGCTGAACTTGACGACCCAGGTGGCGCCATCCATCTCCATCAGCGACTTCGGCCGGGCGCCGCCCAGCGTCACACCGGGCCGCAGCAGGCGCTTCTGGCGCTCGGGCACGGCCTCGTTGGCCAGCACATGGCGCACGACCTCGTTCATCTCCGTCAGACTGGCGAAGCCCGGCGTCGGTGACGACGGGCACGGCCGGTAGGCGTCTTTCACCAGCGAGACGCCGAGCGCGCCAAAACGTTCATCGCCCGCGAAATACAGGTATTCAAGCAGCGACAGCCGGGCCGGCCGATCCAGCAGGCGGATGACCCGCTCGCCCCAACGGTCCGGCCGCGCGTCATCAACGGCGCCGGCTACCGTGTCCTTGTCCCGGGGCAGGAACATGCCGCCCTGCAGCGGCACATCCTCGCTCAAGGCAAACCCGTCCGCGAGCCACGCAGCGTCGTAGCGCAGCCAGACCTTGCGGTTCCCGTCCGCCAGCCCGATCTCGCCCACCCGGCGCGGCGCCAAGGGGTCGGCCAGCCACCACAGAAACATCACGTCCTGCGGCTGGTAAGGCACAACGGGGCTGGCTTCACTCATGGATGGACTCCGGCTTCGTCTTCTGGCGTGCGTGCCGCTTAGCGGCGGTCTGAATCTCCAACTCCAGCGCGCCCAGGTCTTCCTTGGGCGCCGCCAGCTCGGCCATGGCTCCGTGCCGACCGATGAGCCACAGCGCGGTGGCATAGACACCCACGCCCACCTTGGCATCGCCCCGCTCCATGCGCATCAGCGTCGGCACGGACACCTGCAGGCGCTGCGCCCAGGCCTTGAGTGACTCTTTGCGACGCAAGCGGGCCAGGGCCAGGTTGGCGCCCAACTCACGCAGCGCCTTGGCGGCCGACGGGGGCATGATTTCAACGGCTGGGGAAGCTTTGGACATTCCACAAAATGTACCATTTATGAATTTTTATTCAATCATATGTTAATTCTATGTTTGGAAGACAGCTCTGCGGCGCCAAAAAACATCAGCTCCCCGGCACCAACAACCTTGCCAGCACACGCGGCGCCCCATCCGCATCCGCCTGCAGGATCAGCCCCTCGCCCGACGCGATGTTGCCACCCACCAGATCAGACAGCACGAACATGTGCGTCACCCAGACCTCGGACACCCCGCGCCGGGTGGGTTCACGCGTAAGGCTGGACCTGGTTGCTGTCGCGGCTGAGCAGCTGCATCAGCTTGGGGTGTATGAAGAGCTTTTCCTTGCCGAAAGGCATTTCGCGCAGCACACCGAGGGCGGCCAAGTCGTGCAGGTAGCGCGAGGCGGCTTGGCGCTGGGCAATGCCTTTGTCCACCAGGTTGCCGATGCGGCAATAGGGCTGCTCAAAGATCACGTCCACCAGCTCGCGGGTGTAGATCTTGGGCAGGCGCATGCGCACGTGTTCGGTGGTGTGCTCAGCCAGCGCACGAATGGCGGCGATCTTGCCGGTGGTCCACTTGGACGTGTCGGCCACGGCCTGCAGCATGAACAGCAGCCAGGGCTCCCAGGTCTGGTCGCGGGTGACGCTGAGCAGCAGGCGGTAGTAGTCAGCCTTGTGTGCAATCACATGGCGGCTCAGGTACAGGATGGGCAGGTTCAACAGCTCTTCCTGGATGAGGTAGAGGATGTTGAGCACGCGGCCGGTGCGGCCATTGCCGTCGGTGAACGGGTGGATGGCTTCGAACTGGTAGTGGCCCACGGCCATTCGAATCAAGGGGTCCAGCTCGGTCTGGTTGTGCAGAAAGCGCTCCCAGTTGGCGAGCATGTCGCGCAAGCGGGCTTCGCCTTCGGGCGGGGTGTAGACCACCTCCCCGGTGCGGTCGTTGGCAAGCTGGGTGCCCGGGGTGCGGCGAATGTCCATGTCCACCCCCTTGAGGGTGCGGCAGATGTCCACGGCGGTGGCGGTGCACAGCGGCCGCGCTTTAAGCGACTGAAAGCCTTGGTGCAGTGCGGTGCGGTAGCGCAGCGCTTCCTTAGTGGCGGGGTCGGCGTTGTCGTGCCCCTGCGCAAATTGGAACAGCTGGTCGGTCGTGGTGACGATGTTCTCAATCTCCGAGCTGTCTTTGGCTTCCAGCAACGGGATGGTGTTGATCAACATCGCCTGATTGGGGATGAGCTCGGCGGCCTGCTTGAGCTCGGCCAGCGCGACGCGGGCCTCAATGCAGGCCTTGAGCACGGCCCGGCTTTCCAGCTCGTGCGCCGGGGGCAGCGCCGGCAACTGGTTGTGGGGCAACTCGGGGTGCCAAGCGGTGACGGCGTCAGTCATGATGCAAAAAGCTTGTTTTATCGACAGGTCAAAAGCTTATGTCGCAGCCGA
>JAHFQI010000015.1:12910-36591 GCA_023259355.1 Comamonadaceae bacterium | reverse complement strand
CCCCCGCCGTGCGGCTGGGCTGAGCAGCGCAGAAGGCGGCGGAAAAAGAGGCTCAGATGTCTGAGGGCCGCAGGCCCGAGTTTCTGAGCCTCCCGCCGGCTTCGAGCAGCGCAAGGCACCGCGAAGCGGCCCAGACGCCCGGCTCGCCTTTCTTTTGCTTACTTTTCTTTGGCGAAGCAAAGAAAAGTAAGGCGCCCGCCGGGGCGAAACCCGGCCAGCACCATCAAAAAAAACAACCCCGCTCATACAAACAAAAAAATCAGAACGACCGCGGCAACCCAAGCACATGCTCGGCCACATAACTGAAGATCATGTTCGTCGAGATCGGCGCCACCTGGTACAGCCGGGTCTCGCGGAACTTGCGCTCGATGTCGTATTCGCAGGCGAAACCGAAACCGCCATGCGTCTGCAGGCACACGTTCGCCGCTTCCCAGCTCGCCTTGGCCGCCAGGTACTTGGCCATGTTGGCCTCGGCGCCGGCGGGCTGGTGCGCGTCGATCTTTTCGCAGGCCTTCCAGCGCATCAGGTTGGCGGCCTCGACCTCGATGTAGGCGTCGGCGATCGGGAATTGCACGCCCTGGTTCTGGCCGATGGGCCGGCCGAACACCATGCGTTCGCCGGCGTACTTGCGCGCCCGGTCGATGAACCAGTAGCCGTCGCCGATGCACTCGGCCGCGATCAACGTGCGCTCGGCGTTCAGGCCGTCGAGGATGGTCTTGAAGCCCTTGCCCTCGGGGCCGAGCAGGTTCTCCTCGGGAATCTCCAGGTTGTCGAAGAACAGCTCGTTGGTCTCGTGGTTGACCATGTTGAGGATGGGTTGCACCGTCAGCCCATTGCCGACGGCCGTCTTGAGGTCGATCAGGAAGCAGCTCAGGCCGTCGGAGCGTTTCTGCACGTCCGCCAGCGGCGTGGTACGCGCCAGCAAAATCATCATGTCGCTGTGCTGGATGCGCGAGATCCAGACCTTCTGGCCGTTGATGACCCAGCGGCCGTCCTTCTTCACGGCCAAGGTCTTGAGTTTGGTGGTGTCGCTGCCGGTCGTGGGCTCGGTCACACCCATGGACTGGATGCGCAACTCGCCCGAGGCGATCTTCGGCAGGTACTTCGCCTTCTGCTCCGCCGAGCCGCTGCGCACGATGGCGTTCATCACGTACATCTGGCCGTGGCAGGCGCCGGAGTTGCCGCCGCTGCGGTTGATCTCCTCCATGATGACCGACGCCTCGGCCATGGACAGGCCCGAGCCGCCGTACTCCTGCGGGATCAGCGCGGCCATCCAGCCGGCCTTGGTCAGCGCATCGACAAAAGCCTCGGGGTAGGCGCGCTGCTCGTCCACCTTGCGGTGGTATTCATCGGGGAATTCAGCGCAGAGGGCGCGCACGGCGTCGCGGATGTCCTGGTATTGGTCGGTGGTGTGTTGCATGGGGTAATGGGTTCGGTGTCTTTGGAAGGAAAGGGGCTCAAGCCAGTTCGGCCGTACCCTGCATCGTGAGCCAGCCTTCATGGTCTTCGGCCCACAGGCGAATGGTCTTGCCGTCTTCGGAAGGCACACCGTTGACGCGGAATGGGTGCAGGTCGAACGTCGGGCGCACGGCCTTGAAGTTGAAGCTCTTGACGAAGGCCCCCGGCGCGTTGCGGCGCACCAGATCTACCAGCAGCGTGGCGATCAGCGGGCCGTGCACGATGAGGCCGGGGTAGCCTTCCACTTCCGTGACGTACTTGCGGTCGTAGTGGATGCGGTGGCCGTTGAAGGTGAGCGCGGAGTAGCGAAACAGCAGCACGTCGTCCGGGGTGATCTCGCGCTGCCAGGCCGCGCCCTTCTCGGCCGGCACGGGCGGCGGCACCGGGTCACTGGCCTGCGCTGCCGCCCGGTAGACGATGTCGTGCTCCTCGGTCAGCGCCAGGCCCTTGGCGTTGTGCACCTCGTGTTTCACCAGCACGAACAGCAGATCGCCGGTGCGACCGGCCTTGTGCGTGACGGATTCGATGCGCGAAATGCGCCGCACGGCGTCACCCACCACCAGCGGGTTCTCCGGCAGCCAGCGCAGACGCCCACCCGCCCACATGCGGCGCGGCAGCGGCACGGGCGGCAGGAAGCCGCCGCGTTTGGCGTGGCCGTCGGGGCCGATTTCGCTCTGGCGATGCTGCGGCAGGAAATACAACCAGTGCCACAGCGGCGGCAAGGCGGTGCCGGGCACAGGCAGCGCGTCGTCACGGTCCAGCGTGGCGCTGAGCGCCCGCACGGGCGCGGCCGTGATGTCGTCGGCCAGGGTTTCAGACTTGCCAATCCAGCTTTGCAGGTGGGCCAGCGTGGCGGCGTCAAGGGTGCGGGTGTCTTGGGTCATGGGATGAAGCGTTTGAATTCAGTCCACAGAGGCGCCGGAGGTTTTCACGATGCGCGCCCACTTGGCGATGTCGTCGTTCAGGACGGCGGCGAACTGCTCGGGCGTGACGGGTTTGTCGGGCGGGCCGGCGAGTTCCACGCCCTGCTGCTCCAGCTTGTCGCGCAGGTCCCTGGCGGCCAGGGCCTTGTTCATGCCGTCCTGCAGTTTGCCGAACACGTCCTGCGGCACGCCGGCCGGCGCGAACAGGCCGATCCACAAGGTGCCGTTGTAGCCCGGCACCGTCTCGGCGAGCGTCGGCACATCCGGCAGCACCGGCGAACGTGCGGCGCCGCTGACGGCCAGCGCGCGCAGCTTGCCGGCCTTGATGTGCGACAGTGACGACGGCAGGCTGGCGAACAACATCGGCAGCTGGCCGCCCAGCACGTCGTTGAGCGCGGGCGCCACGCCCTTGTAGGGCACATGCTGCAGGTTGATGCCGGCCATGCTGTTGAGCATTTCACCGAGCAGGTGGTTCAGCGTGCCGTTGCCGGCGGACGCGTATTGGTACTGGCCCGGTTTGGCTTTGGCCAACGCCAGCAGTTCCGGAATCGACTTCGCCGGAAACGAAGGGTGAACCAGCAGCACGTTGGGCACCGCGCCGATCAGGCTCACGGGTTTGAAGTCCTTGACCGGGTCGAAGCCGGCGTTCTTGTAGAGCGCGGGGTTGATGGCCTGGCTGCTGCTAATCGTCATGAGCAGGGTGTGGCCGTCCTTGCCGGCCTTGGCCGCCGCCTGGGTGCCGATGTTGCCCCCCGCACCGGGCCGGTTTTCCACGACCACGGAAGCGCCCATCACCTCGCCGAGCTTCTGGCTGACCACGCGCCCGACGATGTCGTTGGTGCCGCCGGCGGCTTGCGGCACGATCATGACGATGGGGCGGCTGGGGTAGCTGGATTGGGCCAGTGCCGGCGCGCCCGCGGCCAGAACCACCAGCGCGGTCGCAGCGAAAGCACGACGGCCGGCTGCCTTGCACAAGACCAGACTGCGCATGTTTTTGTCTCCTTTGGAAAGCGTATGGTCGCCGCACCCGCCACCGGGCGCAATCACTGATTTCAGAACCAGCGCTTCGGAATTTTCGAAGGGTCGCGCGGCCCGACCCACCATTCCGGCACGATCGCCCTGCCGCTCCGGTTTTCCCGGAGGCTGGGTTGCAAAAATACCAAGGTCCACCCGCCGCGGACTTCGCCTAGACTGAATTTTTTCGCCCACGAGCCCCCGGAGACCCATATGAAAATTCGTGCCGCCGTCCTGGAATCCATCGGTGCACCAGCGCCCTACGCGCAAAGCCAGCCGCTCAAGATCCGCGAGGTCGAACTCGACCCGCCGGGCACCGGCGAGGTGCTGATCCGCATCCGCGCGGCCGGCCTGTGCCACTCGGACCTGTCCGTCATCTCCGGCGACCGGCCCCGGCCGGTGCCCATGGTGCTGGGCCACGAGTCCGCCGGCGAGGTGGTGGAATGCGGCCCCGGCGTCACCGACCTGGCGCCCGGCGACCGGGTGGTGCTGGTGTTCATGCCCAGTTGCGGCTGCTGCATGCCCTGTATGGAAGGCCGGCCCGCGCTGTGCGAGCCGGGTGCGGCCAGCAACGGCGCGGGCACCCTGCTGTCGGGCGCGCGCCGACTGCACAGGGACGGCCAGCCGGTGAACCACCATGTCGGCGTTTCGTGTTTTGCCGACTACGCCGTGGTGTCGCGCCGCTCCTGTGTGAAGCTGGACGCCGACATCAGCTTTGCCGAAGCCTCGCTGTTCGGCTGCGCCGTGCTGACCGGCGTGGGCGCGGTCATCAACACCGCACGGCTGCAGGCCGGCACCTCGGCCGCCGTGCTGGGCCTGGGTGGCGTGGGCTTTTCCGCCCTGCTGGCGGCCGTGGCCAGCGGCGCACGCGAGGTCGTGGCCATCGACCTGAACGCGTCGAAACTGGCACTGGCGCGTGAATTGGGCGCCACGGCCACCGTGAACGCCAGCGACCCGGATGCCGTGGAACAGGTCAAGGCCTTGACCCAGGGCGGCGTGGACTGTGCCTTCGAGATGGCCGGCGCGATTCCGGCGATGGAACTGGCCTGGCGCATCACGCGGCGCGGCGGCAGCACCATCACGGCCGGCCTGCCCCACCCCGACAAGCGTTTTGCCCTGCCGCCGGTGCAGATGGTGGCCGAGGAGCGCACCCTGCGCGGCAGCTACATCGGCTCGGCCGTGCCGGCGCGCGACATTCCGCGCTACATCCAGATGTACCAGCGCGGCAAACTGCCAGTGGACCGCCTGATGGGTGAACAACTGGCGCTGGAAGACATCAACCGCGGCTTCGACCGCATGGCCAGCGGTGTGGCGATGCGCGATGTGATCCTGCTCTGAAAGGCGCCCTTTAGACGGTGCGGGCGCCGTCCACCGGGAATTCAACGCCGCTGATGAACTCGGCGTCGTCGCTGCCCAGGTACACCGCCGCGCGGGCAATGTCCTTCGGCTCGGAAAGGCGGCCCAGCGGAATGGTGCCGATGAACTTCTGGCGGTTTTCCGGCGTGTCCGGCATGCCCATGAAGGACTCCAGCAACCCCGTCGCGCCCATCACCGGGCAGATCGCATTGACGCGAATCTTGTCCGGGCCCAATTCCACCGCCATCGATTTCGACAGCAGGTTCACCGCACCCTTGGAGCTGTTGTACCAGGTCAGGCCCGGACGCGGGCGGATGCCGGCCGTGGAGCCGATATTCAGGATCACGCCGCCGCCCTGCTTGCGCATCAGCGGCACCACGGCGTGCGTCATGTGGAAGATCGACTTGACGTTGATGTCATAGACGCGATCGAACGTGGCCTCGTCCACCTCCAGCATCGGCTGGTTCTTGTGCGTCCAGCCCGCGTTGTTGACGACGATGTCGAGGCGGCCGAATTGGGCGACTGTGGCGGCCACCAGCGCGTCGATGTCGGCGCGTTTGGTCACGTCACAGGCCACGGCAATGGCATTGGCGCCCAGTGCGTCCGCCACCACCTTGGCACCGGCCGCATTGATGTCGGCCACCGCCACCCTGGCCCCCTCCAGCACGTACTGGCGCGCAATCTCGGCACCAAAGCCGCTGGCGGCGCCGGTGACGATGGCGACTTTGTCTTTCAATCTCATGGGAATTCTCGCTTTCGTTGACAGTTATTCGCCGTGGTACTGCACCACGGTCTTGACGTTGCAGAACTCTTCCAGCGCAAGGAAGCCTTTTTCGCGGCCGTGCCCGCTGCGCTTGACGCCGCCAAACGGCAGCTCCACGCCGCCGCCCGCGCCATAGCAGTTGATGTAGACCTGACCGCAGTGCATGCGCTTGGCCATGCGCGTCTGGCGGCCGCCGTCGCGGGTCCAGATGCCGGCCAGCAGGCCGAAGTCGGTGGCGTTGGCCAGCGCAATGGCGTCGGCTTCGTCGTCAAATGGAATCGCCGCCAGCACCGGGCCAAACACCTCTTCGCAGGCCAGCTGGTGGTCGCGCGGCACCGGGCCGAACAAAGTGGGCGCCACGTAGAAGCCGCCAGCGGGCACACCCTCGGCCACCGAGCCCTGCGCCAGCACCGGAATGCCGCTGTCGATGGCGCGGCGGATGAAGCCTTCCACGCGCTGCTTCTGGCCGGCGTTGATCAGCGGGCCGCAGTCGCGGTCCATGCCAGGTGCGCCGGCCGACGACTGCTTGAAACGCTCGACCACCATGCCGACAAAACGATCGTAGATGGCGCGCTGCACCAGCAGGCGGCTGCCGGCGGAGCAGGTCTGGCCGCCGTTTTGCGTGATGGCCTTCAGGATGAAGGTCGCGGCGCGGTCCAGGTCGGCGTCCTCGAACACGATCTGCGGCGACTTGCCACCGAGTTCCAGCACACATTTGAGCGTGCGGTCGGCAGCGGCCTTCTGCACCAGCGTGCCCACCTCGGGCGAACCGGTGAAGGTCACAAAGTCGATGTCATGGTGCGCGGTGAGCGCGGCGCCGGCCTCCTCGCCCAGGCCGGTGACCACGTTGAGCGCGCCATCGGGCAAGCCGGCCTCGCGGGCAATGTCACAGAAAGCCAGCGGCGTGAGGCAGGCGTCCTCCGACGGCTTGAGCACAGCGGCGTTGCCCATGGCCAGCGAGGGCACGACCGAGCGGCCGAACATCTGCGCCGGGTAGTTCCACGGCAGGATGTGGGCGGTGACGCCATAGGGCTCGCGCAGCACCACGACATGGAAGTCGTTCAAATAAGGAATCTGCTGGCCGTGGATCTTGTCGGCGGCGCCGCCGTAGAACTCGCAGTAGCGCGCAGCCACGATGATGTCGTTGCGCGCCTGGGAAATCGGCTTGCCGGTGTCACGCGACTCGAGCAATGCCAGGCTGTCCACGCGCTCCAGCATCAGGGCCGACATCTTCATCAGGATGCGGCCGCGGTCGGTGGCCGTGAGCTGGCTCCACGGTCCAGAGAGGGCCGCGCGCGCCGCGGCAACGGCCTTGTCGATGTCGGCGGCATCGCCGCGCGCCAGGGTGTCGAAGACTTCGCCGGTGCTGGGGTCGATGACGGGCAGGGTCTGTCCGCTGCCGGCGGCCACCCATTGGCCGTTGATGAAATGCTGGGCCATGAAGGGCTCCTCAGGTTAAAGAATGAATGGGGGGATGAACGGCCGCGCGGTCAGTGCACGGCGGCAGCCTCGTCGGCCTGCAGCTCGCCGCGCTCCAGCACCAGGGTCTTGGTGGGGATGTCCTTGAGCAGGCTGCGGTTGGACTCGGTGATCACCACGCACAGCTCGGGGCGCGCCTGGTGCAGGCGGTCCAGCGAGGCCGAATACTGCTGCGCCAGCACCGGAGCCAGGCCCTGGAAGGGCTCGTCCAGCAGCACCAGGCGCTCGCCGGCCATGACGGCCCGGCCCAGCGCCACCATCTTGCCCTGCCCGCCCGAGAGCGCGGCGCCGGAGCGCGGCAGCATGGCCTTGAGTTCGGGAACGATCGTCAGGGTCTCGGCCAGGCGTTCGTCCACCGCGCGGCGCGGCATGCCGATCACCTCGCAGGGAAAGCGCAGGTTTTCCTCGACGCTGAAGGTCGGGAACAGCACCCGGTCTTCCGGCGCGTAACCGATGCCCAGCCGGGCACGGTCGCGCGCGGGCACCAGCGCCAGGTCATCGCCATCGAGCAGCACGCGCCCCTCGTGCCGGGGCAGGAAACCCATGACCAGGCGCAGCAAGGTGGTCTTGCCGGCGCCGTTGCGCCCCACCACGGCGACGATGGAACCACGCGTGAGCTGGACCGAGATGCCACGCAACACGGAAATGCCCGCAATGGTGGCGGAGATGTTTTCAAGACTCAGCATGTCATTCGCCAATCACGTTCTTGATCACGACGGGGTCGCGCAGCACCTCGTCGGGCGCACCGTCGGCGGCGATCCGCCCGGCGATCCAGGCACAGAGCCGGGTGGCGTAGCGCCGCACGATGTCGATGTCGTGCTCCACGAAGATGCTGGTGACCTGGCGCTCGTCCAGCGCCCGCATCAGCACCGCCATCAGGCCGTGTTTCTCGTCGGTGGAGACGCCGCTGGTGGGCTCGTCCATGATCATCAGCTTGGGCCGCAGCACCAGGGCCATCGCCACGTCGAGCAGCTTGCGCTGGCCTTCGGGCAGGGAACCGGCCAGGTCGTGGGCGCGCGGCATGAGTTGCAGCAGCTCCAGGGTTTCATCGACTTCGTTGGCGTCCACAGCCTGGCCCATGGGCAGGAAGAAGCCATGGCGCTGCTTCACGGCCGACGCCGCCAGCATCAGGCATTCACGCACCGTGTGCTCAGTGAACACCTGCGGCAACTGGAAGGAGCGCCCCACGCCGCGCCGCGTGATCGCGCGCGGGCTGTGACCGGTGATGTCGGCCCCGTCAAACAGCACCGTGCCGGACGTGGGCTTCAAGTAGCCGGTGCAGATGTTGATGAAGGTGGTCTTGCCGGCACCGTTCTGCCCAACCACCGCCAGGCGCTCGCCCGGCCGCAGGTCGAAATCAATCGCGTCCGCGGCCACCACGCCGCCGAACGACAGCGACAGTCCGCGCGTTGACAAAAGTCCCGGGGTGCTCATGACGGCCTCCCGGTGCGAAGACGCCGCTCGATCATGCCAAACACCCCCGTTGGCGCCATGAACACCATGGCAATCAGGACCAGCCCCATCACCAGCTGCCAGGCGCCCGTGAGGAGCGCGGCGGCGTAGAGCTTCATGAACTCGTAGGCGAAGGCGCCGATGAACGCGCCCAGCGCGTGACCCGAGCCGCCCAGGATGGCGATGAACACCAGTTCGCCCGAGCGCACCCAGTAGCCCATCTCCGGCGTGACCAGGCCCTGGGTCAGCGCGAACAGGCTGCCGCCCAGGCCGCACAGCGTGGCCGACAGCACATAGCCCCCCCAGAACACGCGCTTGGCCGAGATGCCCAGGTACTCCAGCCGCGTCTCGTTGGTCTTGATCGCGGCCAGCGCCTGCCCCGAGACACTGGCAAAGTAGCGCTGCACCAGCCAGCCGGCGCCGATCGCCAGGACCAGTGCCAGAACGAGCAAGGCGGTCTCGAACCCTTCGCGCTCGAAGTGGACGAAGCCCAGCGTCGGCCGGTCGAATCGCAGTCCGTCCGTCCCGCCGGTCAGGCTGCCAAACTTGCCCAGCACCGAAAACAGCACCATCGACAGCGCCAGGTTCAGCATGCCGAAGAAGATGCCGCGGTAGCGCACGATGAACACCCCGATCACGGCCCCGGCCAGCGCGGCAAACGCACAGCTCAGTGCAATCAGCAGCAAGGCGTCCAGATGCCATTCCCGCGCGATGAAGGCGGCGGCGTACCCGGCCAGGCAGGCGAACATCGCATTGCCAAAGGAAACCTGACCCGCGCGTATCAGCACGATCACCCCGGACACCGCCAGCCCATTCGAGAGGGCCAGCAGCACCGGCGTCTTGAGCCAGGGAAAGCTGAAGGCCAGCCCGAGCACCGCGGCCGCCAGCAAAACAACCAACAAACGCAGACGCATCAGATTCTCCGGGCCGCAGCGGTTGAAAACAGGCCCTCGGGCCGGATGAGCAGCACGCCGACCATGATCAGGTAGGGCACCAGGACTTCGACTTCGGGCATCAGGTACACGGCAAAGGAGCGCGTCAGGCCGATCATCAGTGCGGCAATCGCCGCGCCACCGATCTGCCCCAGTCCGCCGGTGGCCACCACGGCAAACGACAGCACCATCATTTCAGCACCGATGCCCGGCGTGAACGAGGTGGTGGGCGAAGCCAGCGCGCCGCCCAGCGAGCCGAGTGCCCCGCCGATGGCGATGGTCAGCCAGGTGACCCGGCCGGTGTTGACGCCCATGGCCGTCGCCACTTCACGGTGGTGCGTGACGGCCGTGACCTGGCGGCCCAGCGCCGTGCGCCCCAGGAACCAGCGCAGCCCGAAAAACGCCACCACCGCCACCGCGGGCAGCACCAGCAACTGGTAGCGCGTGTAGGTCACGCCGGCCACGCTGAGCGTGCCAAGTTGCGTGACCACGTCGGACACAAAGACCGGCTGCACGCCCCAGATCAGCCGCTGCAGGTCCTCCAGCACCATGAAGGCGGCGAAGGTCACCAGCAACTGAAGGATCGGGTCCTTGTCGAGGATGCGGCGCAGCAGGGCGAACTCCAGCACCGTCCCGAGAAAAACACCGATCAGGATCGCGGCGGCAAACAGGGCCGGCAGTGCCAGCATGGGCGACAGGCCAAACTTCGTGATGCCCAGCCCCAGCGTGGCGGCAAAGTAGCCGCCCCACGCGTACAGGCTGCCGTGCGCGATGTTCAGGATGCGCATCACGCCAAAAATCAGGGTCAGGCCCAGCGCCACCAGAAACAGCAAGGCGGCGTAGGAGACACCATCCATCAGGGCGAGGGCAAACAGGCTGGCAGTCATGGGAAGGATCGGGTCGGAGTTGGAAGGGCTGCGACGTGGCACCGCAAGGGCAGGCACGACGCAACCGGAAATGAAAGGTCCGCCGTCCGGCGGCGACCCTTCACACGCTCAGATCACTTGAAGTCGTAGGTCTTCAGGCGGTCGCTCTTCAACACCTCGGCCTTGACGGTCTTGACCCAGGCGGGTGACTTCTGCCCCACCGGCGTCGTGACCAGGTCGGCCGGCACCAGCATCATCTTGTCCATGACGGCGAACGGGTACTGCGGCACCTTCTTCGTGATGCCGAGCAGCTGGGCTTCCAGGCCCTGGCCGTCCTCGCGCATGCTGACCGTGCGGCCGTACGCCGCGAACTCCATCTTGCGCATGGCATCGGCCACCTGCTCGGTGCTGGGCCACTTGCCGCCGTTGGCCTTGATGGCGTTCTCGTAGCCGGTCTTGAGCCCGCCCAGGGCCTGCGCCATGTGGTAGACGGGGTAGATCGGATAGGCGCCGGTCTTGGCGCGGAACTTCGCCACGAACGCCTTGTGCGCCGGATCGTCCTTGGTCTCGGGGTGCAGGAAGTAATGGTCGCCGCGCGCGCCGACGATCACGCCTTCAGGCAAGGCGGCGCCCAGGCGTTCCAGCGAGCTTTCGGCCAGAGGCAACACCACGGTCGCGCCCTGCGTGAACAGGCCGCGCTGCGAGGCCTGGCGCACGAAGGTGTCCAGGTCGCCGCCCCATGACGTGCTGAGCACCACATCGGGCTTGAGCGCCTGCAGGCGGCTGATCTCGGTGGAGAAGTCCGATGCCCCCAGCTTGGGGAACATTTCCGCGACCACCTTCACGTCCGGCTTGAGCGCCTTGAGCGTGTTCAGAAAGATCTCCCACGAGTCACGGCCCCAGGCGTAGTCCTGGTTGACCACGGCGATGGTCGAGAAATTGGGCTTGGTCTTGAGCAGGTACAGCACCGTGGCCACCATTTCCGTGGTGGCGTTGGCCTGGGTGCGGACCACATACTTGTAGCGCTTGTCCTCCAGTACCTTCTCGGTGCCGCAGTCCCACATCACGTTCAGCACCTTCAGGTCTTCGGCCACCGGGGCCACGACATTGCAGTTGCCGCTGGAGATGGCCGACAACATGGTGCGAATGCCCTGCTCCTGCACCAGCCGGCGGTATTCGCTCAGCAACTTGTCGCCGCCGATGCCTTCGTCGATGTAGGTGGCCGCCACCTTGACGCCGCCAATGCCGCCCTTGGCATTGATGTCTTCAATCAGCAACTCGGCCGCCGCCTTGGCCGGCACGCCAAACACCGAGGCCGCGCCCGAGGTGAACGTCGAGATGCCGATCTTCAACTCCGCCGGCTTGTCCTGGGCCGAGGCGAGTCCGGCACTCAAAGTCATCACCGCGATGGCCGTCAAAGTCTTCAGCAATTTCATGATGTCTCCTGTTGTTTGAATCAGGTCGCCATGGTCGTTGCTCAAGTCGCCACACACAATCACTCATTTCAGAACTACGGCTTCGGAAATTCCGAAGGATTTCAGGGTTTACGCTAACATCCACCGATGCATTTCGACCTCACCGATCTCCGGCTTTTTGTCCTGGTGGCCGATGAAGGCAGCCTGACCAAGGCGGCCCTGCGACAGCACCTCTCGCTGGCCGCGGCCAGCACGCGGATCAAGTCGCTGGAAGGCCAGTCGGGCCAGGCGCTGCTCTACCGCGAAGCCCGCGGCGTGCGCCTCACGCCCCCCGGCGAAGCCTTCCTGCACCACGCCCGCGGCGTGCTGCGCCAGGTGGACCAGTTGCGCGTGGACCTGCAGGAGTACGGCGGCGGCCTGCGCGGCCATGTGCGCGTGTTCGCCAACACCACGGCCGTGACGGATTTCCTGCCCGAAATCCTGCCCGGCTTCCTGTCCGCCAACCCGCGCGTGAACGTGGACCTTCAGGAAAAACCGAACGCTGAAATCGCCCGCGGCGTGCAGGACGGCCGGGCCGACATCGGCATCGTCGCCGGCCAGGTGGACACGCTGGGCCTGCAGGCCATCCACTTCAGCACCGACCGGCTGATCCTGGTGACCGCGCGCGATCACCCCTTCGCGCAACGTGAAACCATCACCTTCGCGGACACCCTGGACGAAGACCAGGTCGGCATGCAGCAAGGCAGCACGCTGCAGACCTTTCTGGCCCAGGTCACGGAAAAACTCGGCAAACCGCTGAAGCTGCGCATCCAGTTGTCGAGCTTCGACGCCATGTGCCGCATGATCGGCGCGGGTGTGGGCGTGGGCATCGTCCCCGAGAGCGCCGCGCGCCGCAACCGCGACAGCATGGGCCTGGCGCTGATCGAACTCACCGACGCCTGGAGCGTGCGCGAGCGCTACATCCTGGTGCGCGACCGCGAGAAGCTGCCGGCGTATGCGCGGTCACTGATCGAGACGCTGTGCGCGCATTACCGGCCGGCTCCCGCCGCGCCGCTCACTCCGGCTTGAAACCCAGCTGCGGCAGCAGCACCTTTTCCCGGGCGAACTGCTCGGCGGCGTACTTGCGGTACTCGTCGGCGCTCATGAGGAAGGGCTGCAGGTCGTAGTCTTCCAGCACCTTCTGGTAGGCCGGGTCCGCCGTGGCCTTGCGGAACGCGTTCTGCAGGCGCGCCACGACGGCCGGGTCCATGCCTTTGGGGCCGACCACGCCAAAGGGCGAGTACACCGCGACGTTGTAGCCGGCTTCCTTCGCGGTCGGCACGTTGGGGAAACGCTTGAGGCGCTGGTCGGTCAATGAGGCCAGCACGCGAAGCTTGCCCGAAATCGCCACCGGTCCGACGCCCGGATCGCCGTAAACGTCCAGGTGCCCACCGAGCACGGCCGTCACGGCTTCCGCGCCGCCCTTGAACGGGATCATGTTGAATTGCCCACCCGCCGCGCGGGCCAGTTGCTCGCCGGCGATGCGGTTGGCGCTGGCGGCGCCGACGTTGCCGTAGCTGATGGCGCCGGGCCGGGCCTTGGCGTCGGCCAGCAACTCCTGGATCGACTTCCAGGGCGCGTCCGCCCGGACGGTCACGATGGTGGACAGACTCACCAGGCCCATGACGTAGGTGAAATCGGCCAGCGGATCCCAGCTGACCTTCTGCAGCAGCGGATGGCGGATCACCGAGTTGTGCATCAGCGCCAGGGTGTAGCCGTCCGCCGGCACGTTCTGCGTCAGGCTGGCCGTACCCGTCACGGCCCCACCGCCGGGCTTGTGCATGATCACGACCGGTTGCCCCAGATCCGCCGCCGCCGCAAGGCCCAGGGTGCGCATCAGGGCATCGCCGGAGCCACCGGGCGGAAACGGAACGATCACCGTGATCGGCTTGGAGGGGAAGGTGTCCGCCGCGGCAGGCAGTGCCGCCCCCGCAAGCAGCGCCCCCACGGCGCAAAGACTGACGCCGAATGCGCGCCGGGTGAGCGATGAAATGGGCTTGCTTTGAATGGGCATGGGCGTCTCCGGTCGTTATGAATGGCCCGGCCAATGTAGGCCGGCCGTCCAGACCGCGCCATTGCCGAAAAGATCAACCGGAATGGCCTAAAGAATCAGGGGCCAGAAATGTAAAAACGTTCGTAATACCAGGCCGCCACCCTACCGCCGACAATACCCGCAGCGCGCAGGCCGCAAGGACCCGACCCCGCGAAACTGTTATAGATTCGCAGTACCTGAAAAGAAGAACGCCATGACCGACACCACCCAACGCCCTCCCCTGCCCGACCACCTCTCCATCGACCCGCGCAGCCCCCACCACGTCGCCGCCGTGTTCCAGCACGACATCGGCATCCGATTCAACGACAAGGAGCGAGGGGACGTCGAGGAGTACTGCATCAGCGAGGGCTGGATCAAGGTGCCCTCCGGCAAGACCGTGGACCGCAAAGGGCATCCGCTACTGATCAAGTTGAAGGGGAAGGTGGAGGCGTTTTACCGATGAGTGACGGTTTCTCGGCGGTGTCTGTTCGAGCGCTGCTCCGCTGAGCCAAATGAGCGCCAGCACTTGCGCAATGTCGCCGGGATAGCTAACCAGATTGATGGTGATGCTGATGGCGCCGGTTTTTCTGGACACTACAAGAAAAACAAAGCCTGCAAGCGCTCTGCTGCGCCAATGAGTGTGCCTGTGTTTCTCGGGGAATTTCAGTTTTATCCGGTCGGATAAACAGGGCTCGCCGGACTATCCAACGGTCTATCTCATGTTGGGCGTCGGATGAAACCGCTCCATGTATGGGACATCGGTGGAGCGGACTGACGTACGTCAATACGTCAAAGCGGGCAATCTCGTATATTGCATCAATGATCAGTGGCATGTGGTGCTCAAGGCGGGGCCTGAACCATCAGTGCAGTTGCTCTTGCTAGGGCATTCCCATCGATTGATCGCGAACGTGATCGGGTCCATCCCAAGGAGAGCGAGATGAATCAGATGCCGATTGTGTGGAAGCGTCTCGTCAAGGGCAGCGAGACCTGTACGCGTTGTGGGGATACTGGCCGCGAACTCGACGCAGCGGTGGCGAAACTCGCAGCCTCGCTGCGGCCACTGGGCATCGAACCTGTGCTAGAAACGCAGGAAATCGACGAAGAGGCATTCAAGGCCAATCCGTCGGAATCCAACCGCGTCTGGATCGCGGGGAAACCCATTGAGGAGTGGCTCGGAGCCAACGTCGGCATGAGTCGCTGCTGCTCCGTGTGCGGTGACTCGGATTGCCGCACCCTCGAAGTCGACGGTCGCACCTACGAAACGATTCCGGAAGAGCAGTTCATCAAAGCCGGACTGATGGCGGGTAGCCAGATGATGACGCCGGGATCGTTGCGGGACAAAGGCGCAACGTCATGCTGCAGCAGCACCTCGCCAGCCGCGCCGTGTGCGCCAACCCCAGAGCGAACGAAGGCTGGTTCCTGCACCTGATTCGCAAACCTGCTCAAGTCTGAACAAATGAATTGGCTGGTGGCGGTTCACCGTGTCCGGGGATCCAGGGGGCTAATTCACCGACAGAGGTTGAGGAATGAATGGGGCAGTTTGCCCAACCTGCGGGCTCTGGCGCAAGGCGGGCTCCCGCCGCACAGCCTTCCGTCATATATATCGATTCATGACGTAGGCACTGGCTGCTTAGATCATTTCAAAGTGAAGAAACCTCTTCTGTAATTTTCCGGTCGTTTCACAGACTGACTCTGGAAGGCAGCGGACACCCTGCATGCAGGACGCCACCGCCCGGCCCCACCCCACGTACCAGAGAGGTCTTCCATGAACACCGGCACCCCCATCATCCACCCGGGCTGGTTGCGCGTCATGCACTGGCTCAATGTGATCGCCGTGGTCATCCTGGCGATGAGCGGCTGGCGAATCTACAACGCCACGGCCTTCATGGGTTTCGCGATCCCCAAAGCCATCACGCTGGGCGGCTGGCTCGGGGGCGCGATCCAGTGGCACTTTGCCGCCATGTGGCTGCTCGGCATCAATGGCCTGCTGTACCTGGTTTTCAACGTGGCGACCGGGCGCCTGTTCAGGAAGTTTTTCCCGCTGTCGCCCCGTGCCTTGATCGCCGATCTGCAGGCGGCGCTGAAAGGCAAGCTGGCGCACGAAGACCCCACGCACTACAACACGGTGCAGAAGCTGGCCTACCTGTTCGTGATGATCGACAGCGTGCTGCTGGTGCTCTCCGGCCTGGTGTTGTGGAAATCGGTGCAGTTTCCGCTGTTGCGCGAGTTGCTGTTCGGCTACGAGGGCGCGCGGCGCGTGCACTTCTTCGCCATGGCGGGGCTCGCGGGTTTCGTGGCGGTGCATCTGGTGATGGTGGCGCTGTTTCCCCGCACGTTCATCTACATGGTTCGCGGTCGCTAAGGAGCAAGAAAAATGAAATCCACCCCCACCCGCACACTCGCTGTCGATGGCGTTGCCGTCCTGGGCGAAGCCGTTGACCGCATCAGCCACGCCAACGGCATCAGCGACCCCGCGCGCCGCAGTTTCCTGCGCCGCTCGCTCACACTGGGCGGCCTGTCCATGCTCACCGGCTGCACGCTGGTCGACCAAGACAGCGTGGAAGCCGCATTGACGCGCATCTCCCGCGTGAACGACGACGTGCAAGCCTGGCTTTTCGACCCCAACCGCCTCGCGCCGACCTACCCCGAGTCGATGATCACGCGGCCCTTCCCCTTCAACGCCTACTACGGGGAAAACGAAGTTCGCCAGGTCGAGGAAAACGGCTTTCGACTGGAAGTGACCGGGCTGGTCGCGGACAAGCGCAAGTGGTCCCTGCCCGAGCTGCGGGCGATGCCGCAGGTGGACCAGGTGACGCGCCATATCTGCGTGGAAGGCTGGAGCGCCATCGGCAAATGGGGCGGCGTGCCGTTCGCCAGCTTCCTGCGCCGGGTGGGCGCCGATCTCAGCGCCAGGTACGTCGGCTTCAAGTGCGCCGACGACTACTTCACCAGCATCGACATGCCCACGGCGCTGCACCCGCAAACCATCCTGGCACTGACCTACGACAGCCAGCCGCTGCCGCCCAAATACGGCTTCCCGATGAAGCTGCGCATGCCCACCAAGCTGGGCTACAAGAACCCGAAGCACATCCAGGCGATTTTCGTCACCAACACCTACCCTGGCGGCTATTGGGAAGACCAGGGCTACAACTGGTTCGGAGGCAGCTGAGTCCGCTCGGCCACTTCGAAACGCCGGCACGACTGCCGTTGTTTTAACTGTCGATTTACCAACCTCAAAGGAAAGACCATGAACACACTGACTACCACCCTTTTGACCACCTGCATGGTGCTTGCCAGCGCCAGCGCCATGGCCGACGACGTCATGAGCAAGGATGCGATGGCCAAAGACCCGATGGCCAAGGCGTCGATGGACAAGAAAGCCATGGGCAAAGACGCCATGAAGAAGGACGGCATGGCCAAGGATGGAATGAAGAAGGACGAGATGAAAAAAGACGCCATGGGCAAGAGCGAGATGAAGCACTGACCCAGCCGCGAGGCCTTCCCTCACAAAGCTCAGTCGGCCTTTCCGACCGCCTCGCCGAGTCCGGCGGCGTGGCGGCGAGGCGCCGCGGGTTCCTTGCAGCCCGCCGCCTGGCCCAGGCCCTTGAGGTAGGCGCGGCGGATGGTTCCGGCGGCGACGGACGCGGCGACCTCTCTGGAGTAACGGTCCGCCCCCGTGATCTTGCGCACCCAGCTGCGGAACGGCACCACGCCCTCGGCCGCACCGCGAAACGCGTCCACCGCCGCCTGGCCGACCGCGCCGGCGCCGCGTTCGATCATGCCCGGGTCCGACGGCGTCGGCGGCGTGTCCAGATCGGCGCCCAGCGCCACATCCAGGGCCTGGACCTCCCCCGCAATCGTGTGGCAAGACCGGTCATGGGGCATCGCATAAGGCGCCTTCCGCGCCATCGACAGCACGGCGGGAATCTCGGTGCGAACCAGATTCAGATCGCTCAGCGGCGTGGTGGCCGCCTGGCTCAGTTGAGCCTCGCTGGTCCGCGAGGCCGCGCCTCCGCCCGAGGCTGTGGAAGGGGCACGGGATGCGTCCGACGAGGCACAGGCCGCCAGCACGGCAACGAGGGGGTACAAGGCAAGGTGTTTCATATGGACATGCTCAGCCTTGCACGGCATCGACCACTTCAGTCTGGAAATCGCCGGGCATCACGATTTCGAGCATTTCAACGTCTTCGCTGTGCCCGACCTCGCGATGGCGAATCTCGGGCGGCTGGTACACGCACGAGCCCGCCTCCAGCCGCACGATGCCCTGGTCTTCGTACTCGAACTCGATCCAGCCTTTCAGCACATAGACGAGTTGAAAGCTCGTCTTGTGAAGGTGTGGCTGGCTTGAGAAATCGGCCCCGGCCGCCGCGCGGATGACATGGGCATCCACCCGCCCGCCGGTCGCCGTCTTGATGCCCAGGTCGCGGTATTCAAAGAAGGACCGAAGGCCCCGCTCGAAAGTGGCACCGTTGGCATGCGTCGCGATGAAGTTCTTGCTGGTCATGTGGGCCTCGGTTCTTGGTCAAAAACAATGCCGCCGGACGCGCGTCATTCAGGTTTGGCGCAGCGCTAACGATCAATGTAGCGCAATGCACGGCTATCCGGCACTGTTGAATGCGCCGGCCGGACAGGAAAGTGAAAACGGCTGCTTGCGCCAGGAGTCCTCGCGATGGACGCGAGCTGACCGAACATGGCCTGAGCCATTCGGCGAGAGGATCTACTTGGGAACTTGCTCGCGCAGCTTGTCAAGAAACACATCGGCAAGCGGGTGTGCGAGGCTGCCCTTGCGCACGGCGAGCACTTTGCTGCGGGCATGCACATCGGCAATCGGCACGAAGCGGATGTCCGCGCGGTTGTTGGCCGCCACGCTTTGTCCGACGACTGTCGTGCCGAGGCCGGCAGCAACCAGACCAAGCGCGGTGTGGATCTCCTTCGCCTCGTGGCCGACCTGCAGGCTCGCTCCGGCGTCCTGCAGCAGCGCGAGCACCCGCCGGGCGAATTGGCTGTTGGCCACCTTGGGATAGCTGACATAAGGCAGGGCTTCGAGATCCGTTGCCAGAACCGACTCGCGGCTGGCAAGCGGGTGCTGGATGGGAAGTGCCGCGACCAGCGGATCCTCGAACAGCTCCGTGTAATGCATGTCGGGTTCGCGTGTGAACGCCCCAAGGGTGCGGGCGATCCCAAGATGGATGGCGCCGCTGCGCAAGCTCGCGGGCTGTTCTTCGGTGAGGATCTCCAGCAGGTCGATGCGCACATTGGGAAATGCTGCCTGCATCGCGCGAACCGCCTCCGGCAGGATGGAGAAGATGCTTGAACGCGTGAAGCCGATCCCGAGCCAGCCCAGATTGCCCGCGGCGATGCCTTTGGCCTCGAACTCCAGCCGGCTCGATGCCGAAAGGAGTTCCTTGGCCTTGGGGTAGACAAACTGCCCCAGCGCGGTGAGTGCCATCGGCCTGCTGGACCGGTCAAACAGCGGTCCACCGATCAACTCTTCCAGTTGGCCGATCTGCATGCTGATGGCCGTGGGAGCGACGAAAAGTGTCTGCGCCGCAAGCCGGGCATTGCCTGCCTCCACCACTTCGCAGAAGTACCGCAGCTGCTTCAAGTTCATTATTTCTGAACTTTAATCCACAAATCGTTAGTTGAATTCATTTATTCGTTAATACATCATTCAATGCATCCACTTCAAGGCCACCCCATGACCGACAACATCACCGAAACCGACTGGTTCCAGCAAGCACAAACCCTCTCCACAGCGGAAATCTCCGACGCGCTGGACGCCTTCAATTTGCCCGGCAGCGCGCTCGGAATCCGGCCGATGGCAGGGCCGGCCAAGCTGTTCGGGCTGGCATTCACGATCCGCTTCGCCCCCATCGATCGCTTCGCGCCGGGCACCGTCGGCGACTTCATCGACACGCTGAAACCCGACACTGTTGTCGTCCTCGACAACGGCGGACGGCTTGACTGCACCGTGTGGGGTGGCATCCTCAGCCGTCTGGCGGCCCATAAGGGGCTGGCCGGAACGGTGGTCCATGGCGTCTGCCGCGACACGGCCGAAGCCGACGAGGTGGGCTATCCGCTGTATGCCAACGGCCGCTTCATGCGCACGGGCAAGGACCGTGTGCAGGTGGAAGCCTACGAGCAGCCCGTGGCATTGGGTGACGTGCGCGTCTGCCCCGGCGACCTCGTCGTCGGTGATGCCGATGGCGTCGTCGTCGTGCCCCGGGCTCGCATGCAGGAAGTCCTTTCAAAGGCGCTGGCAACACGCGATATCGAGAACCGGATTCTTTCGGCAACCCTCGACGGCATGCCACTGATGGAAGCCCGCAAACAGTTCAAGTACCACACCCTCCAGCGATCGAGCGACTCGCCGCTGGCCGCCTGACACCACTCCCGGAGACAACCCCATGAAAAACCCCGCTCGCAGGTTCTCGTCCCTCGCTGCAGGAACCGCCCTCGCCGTGGCCTCTCTCGGCGCCGCTGCGCAGTCCGCGTACCCGTGCCCCACCGTGAAGCTCGTCTCGCCCTATCCGCCGGGCGGCACGACCGACATCCTGGCGCGCCTCATCCAGCAGGGTCTTGGCAAGGAGCTTGGGACCACGGTGATCGTCGAAAACAAGGCGGGCGCCAGCAGCAATATCGGCACCGAGTACGTCGCGGCGGCGGCGCCCGACGGCTGCACCTTGCTCCTTGGCAACAACACCGGTGTGGCCATCAACCGCAACCTGTACAAGCTGCGCATCGACCCCGTCAAGGGTCTCGCGCCCGTCGGCGCGGTGGCGTCGGTGCCGCTGGTGCTCTACGTCAACGCCGGCTTGCCTGCCAACAGCCTGAGCCAGCTGGTCGATCTGGCCAAGAAGAATCCTGGAAAGTTCAGCTACGCCTCAGGCGGCAGCGGCAGCCCGCAGCACCTGATGGGCGAGTTGCTCAAACTCGAGCAGAACATCGACCTCGCGCACATCCCCTACAAAGGGCAGGGACCCGCGATGCAGGATGTGGTGTCAGGGCAGGTGCAGATGGCCTTTGAGACCACCTCGGTCATCGTGCCGCAACTCGCTTCGGGCCGCGTCCGTGCGCTGGCCACGACGGGTGTCGTGCGCCCGAAAAGCCTGCCGAACGTCCCGACCATGAAGGAGCTGGGCATGCCGGACTTCGTGACCGAGAACTGGTATGGCGTCTTCGCACCGGCCAGGACGCCGCCCGCACTGGTGCAGCGGCTCAATGGCGCACTCAATGCCGTCCTGGACAGCAAGGACGTGCGCGCGAGCCTGGAGAAGATGGGCTCGGCCGAAGTCAAGGGCACGCCCGAATCTTTCGCGAAGTTCATCGCGAAGGAACTGCCGCTGTGGGAGTCCGTCGTCAAGCGCTCCGGCGCAAAAGTGGACTGAAGGCCCCCTGCATCAGCCTTTCGGATGCAGTTCCAGCAAACTCCGCTTCAGCACCTTCCCGCTGTGTGTCATCGGAAACGCCTCGACCGCAATCACCTGCGAAGGCCGCTTGTAGGGCGCCAGGTGGTCGGCCAGGTAGGCGTTCAGGCGGTCCATGTCGGGCGGCACATGGCCCACCGTCTCCACGAAGGCCAGGATGGCCTCGTTGCCGTCGGATTCCTTGCGCCCGACCACGGCCGCGCGCTGGATGCCGGGGAAGTGGCACAACACGGCCTCGACCTCGCCAGGGTAAACGTTGAAGCCGGAGCGGATGATCATTTCCTTGAGGCGGCCGACCACGAACAGCGCGCCGTCGGGCGCCACGTAGCCCAGGTCGCCGCTGGCATACCAGCCGCCGGGTCGCATGACCTGCGCGGTGGCGTCCGGGTCGCGGAAGTAGCCGGGCATCAGGCCGACGCCGCGCATCCAGATTTCGCCGCGCTCGCCGGCCGGCAGGTCCTTGCCTTCGGCGTCCACGATGCGCAGTTCGGCGCCTTCGACGAGGTAGCCGGCCGAGGTGTCGTCGCGCTGCTCCCCAAGCCGCCCCACGCACAGGGCACCGGCGTATTCCGAGAGGCCGTAGCCGTGGTGCAGCGGATGGCCGAAGCGCCGCTCCACGGCGCGCTTGAGCGCCATGTCCAT
Organism: Comamonadaceae bacterium; assembly: GCA_023259355.1. GTDB lineage: Bacteria > Pseudomonadota > Gammaproteobacteria > Burkholderiales > Burkholderiaceae_C > JAHFQI01. The sequence continues at coordinate 14,793 of JAHFQI010000015.1, read as the reverse complement.
CGGCGCGGCACCGGTATAGACGTAGCGCAGCGCGGGACATGCCGGCTTCGCAATGCCCTGCTGGTCGAGCCAGGCCAGCAGCCGCGTGAACATGGCCGGCGGCCCCTGCAGGTTGGTCACGCCGCCGTGCGCCAGCGCCTCGAACACGTCGGCCGGGTCGAACTTGCTGCGCATGACCAGCCCCGCCCCCGCGTGCAGTGACGCCATCAGCACGGTGCCCAGGCCGAAGATGTGGGTCATGGGCAGGTAGGCGTAGGAGCGGTCCTGTGGCCCCAGATCGCGCGACTCGGTGGAGACGCGGCCAAACTGCAGCAGCCCCGCATGCGAGACCAGCACGCCCTTGGGCGTGCCCGTGGTGCCCGAGGTGAAGATGATCGCGGCCACGCGCCCGGCCAGCTCGCCCTGCTCCGCCACGGCGTCAAGGCGCACCGGGCTGCGCTGCAGGCCCGCCAGCACCGAAGGCCGCGCGCCGGCCTCGCTGGCGTGCTGGCGCGCTGCGTCCGACACACCGCCCGTGAAATACACCACACGCGGATCGGCCTTGTCAGCAAAGCCGCTGACTTCGCCACGCGACATGCGTGCGTTCACGCCGCACGACCAGGCGCCCACGCGGCTGCAGGCCAGGATCAGAGCGACGTGCTCGGGGCAGTTCTCCGCGACGATCATGACGCGGTCGCCGGGCACCACGCCGTCGGTGCGCAACTCACCTTCCAGCTGCGTGACCAGGCGACCCAGCTCGGCCAGCGTCAGCGTGGCCTCGGGCGTGTAAAGGAAAGGCTGCGCCGGCGCGCTGGCGGCGCGCGCATCAAACAGCTCGTGGATGCGGGTGAAGGCCATCGCGGTCATTGAACCTGGATGCCCTTGGTCACGGTGGACCACAGGGCCAGCTCGCGCGCGGCGCGCTCTGAAAGCATCTGCGGCGTGCCGGTCCACAGGTCGTAACCCTGCTCGATGAGCTTGTTTTTCAGCTCGTCACCGGCCAGGGCCTTGCGTGTGGCTTCGTTGTAGCGGGCGACGATGTCGGCCGGCAGCTTGGCGGGGCCGTACAGGCCGTACCAGCCGCCGACTTCGTAGTCGGGGATGCCGACCTCGCGCATCGTCGGCACGTCGGGCAGGGAGGCGTTGCGCTCGCGCGAGGTCACGGCCACGGCGCGCACGCGGCCCGCGCCGATGTAGTTGCGCGCGCTGCCGATGATGTCGAACATCATGTTGATCTGCCCGCCGATCAGGTCGGTCATGGCCGGCGCGTTGCCCTTGTAGGGCACGTGCGTGAGCGTGGTGCCGGTGCGCACGGCAAACAGCTCGCCGCTCAGGTGGTTGGACGCGCCCATGCCGGCCGAGCCGTAGGCAACCTTGCCGGGGTTGGCCTTCGCATACGCCACGAGTTCGGGCACGGTCTTGAAGGGCTGCTCCTTGTTGACCACGAGCACGTTGGCGTAGCTCAGGATCGGCGCCACCGGCGTCAGGTCCTTGGCCGGATCGAACGGCATGGACTTGAGGATGTGCGGGCTGATGGTGAGCGTGGGGCTGGCGGCGAAGTACATCAGCAGCCCGTTGGGCGCCGCCTTGGCCACGGCATCGCCGCCCATGGCGCCGCCCGCGCCGGGGCGGTTTTCCACGATCACGGTCTGGCCCAGCTCCCGGGCCAGCGCGGGCGCGAACAGCCGCGCCGCCGCATCGACCGGGCCGCCGGCCGCATAACCCACGACCAGCTTCACCGCCTGGCCGGACGGCGCCTGCGCCAGCGTGGTCAGCGGCGCCAGCGCCAGCAGGCCCGCGAGCAGGCTCACTGCGCCGCGGCGGCCGGTGGGGGACGCGGGGTTTGTCGAATCGTTCATTGCCTTGTCTCCTGTCGTCGTTGTTGAAATCCCAGCATCGTCAGG
>JAHFQI010000015.1:0-12900 GCA_023259355.1 Comamonadaceae bacterium | reverse complement strand
GGCTAACGCCGGCAGGGGCCCGCTCACTGGCTGATCTTGATGTTGGCATCCTTGATGATCCGGGCGTACACGGCGGCGTCGGACTTGACGATTTGCGTGAACTCCTCCGGTTTGCCGCCGCCGACCCACAGGCCCAGGCCCTCGATCTTGGCCACCACATCCGGCAGGCGCAGGATGCGGTTGGCTTCGTCGGCGTACTTGTTGACGATGGCGGCGGGTGTGGCGGGCGGCAGGAACAGGCCGAACCAGCCGTAGGGGTCGTAGTCCTTGTAGCCCAGCTCCTTGAAGGTCGGCACGTCCGGCAGGGCCGGCATGCGCTGCGTGCCGGTCACGGCCAGCGGCCTGAACGACTTGAGGTGCGCGCGCGCCGAGGCACTGTCGATGAACGCCGAGGTCAGCTGCCCGCCGACCATGTTGGTCACGAGTGGCGCCGCGCCCTGGAACGGCACGTGCACCATGTCCAGCCCGGCCTGCAGGTTCAGCAGCGAGCCCTGGATGTGCGACGAGGTGCCGGCGCCGTAGCTGCCGTAGTTGAACTTGCCGGGGTTGGCCTTGACCAGCCCGACAAAGTCCTTGAGGGTGTTGGCCGGCGAATTCAGCGGCACGGCGAACATGCTGGGGCTCTTGGCGATCTGCGTCACCGGTGCGAAGTCCTTGAGCGGGTCGTAGGGCAGGCTCATCAGCGTGGGCTGCTGGATGATGGCGGTGATGGCCATGAGGATGGTGTAGCCGTCCGGCGCGGCCTTGGCCACGGCGTTGTTGCCGATGGTGCCGCCGGCGCCGGGTTTGTTCTCCACCAGCACCGGGCTGTTCCAGGCCTCGCCGAGCTTCTGGGCCATCATGCGCGCCAGGATGTCGGTGGCGCCGCCGGCCGGGTACGGCACGATGATCTTGATGGTCTGGCTGGGGAAAGGCGCGCTCTGGGCCAGTGCGGCGCTACCACCCAAGGTGGCGCCCAGCGTGAGGGCCAGGGCGGCCGCGGCCAGCGCGGTGCGGCGGGTCAGGGTGTTTTTCATGTGGGTCTCCTCTGAGGGTGATTTGAAAATGATGCGCGTTCAGCGCGTGGCCTCGCGCACCATGTTGCGCGCAATGACGATCTGCTGGATCTGGCTCGTGCCTTCGTAGAGCCGGAACAGGCGCACGTCGCGGTAGAAACGTTCGATGCCGTATTCGCTGAGGTAACCCGCGCCGCCAAAGATCTGCACCGCGCGGTCGGCCACGCGGCCGCACATCTCGGAGGCGAACAGCTTCGCGCAAGAGGCCTCGGTGGCCACGTTGAGGCCCTCGTCGCGCCGGCGCGCCGCGTCGATGACCATGCAGCGCGCGGCATAGAGCTCGGCCTGGCTGTCGGCCAGCATGGCCTGCACCATCTGGAACTCGGCGATCGGCTGGCCGAACTGCTTGCGGTCGATGGCGTAGTTCAGCGCATCGCGCAGCATGCGTTCGGCCACGCCCACGCAGATGGCGGCGATGTGGATGCGGCCTTTTTCCAGCACCTTCATCGCGGTCTTGAAGCCCTGCCCCTCCTTGCCGCCGATCAGCTGGCCGGCCGGCACGCGGCAGTTCTCGAAGATCACGTCGGCCGTGTGGGCGCCGCGCTGGCCCATTTTCTTGTCCACCTTGCCGATGGTGATGCCGGGCGTGTCGGCCTCGACGATGAAGGCCGAGACGCCGCCCGCGCCCTTGTCGGCCGGGTTGGTGCGCGCCATCAGCGTGAAGATGCCGGCCTCGGGCGAATTGGTGATGTAGCGCTTGGTGCCGTTGACGATGTAGTGCTCGCCATCGGCATCGGTGCCGCGGATGGCCGTGGTGCGCAGCGAGGCGGCGTCGGAGCCGGCGTCGGGCTCGGTCAGTGCGAACGAGGCGATCAGCTCGCCAGTGGCGAGTTTGGGCAGGTATTTGGCCTTCTGCTCAGGCGTGCCGTCGAACACGATGCCCTGCGAGCCGATGCCCACCGTGGTGCCGAACAGCGAGCGAAAACACGGCGAGGTCTGGCCCATGGCCAGCATCACCATGACTTCCTCCTCCATGGTCACGGCCAGCCCGCCGAATTCCTCGGGCACGGTGAGGCCGAACAGGCCCATCTGCTTCATCTCGCGGACGATGTCGGGCGGGATTTCATCGGTCTCTGCCACCCCGGCTTCGGCCGGCACCAGGCGCTCGCGCACGAAGCGGTTGACGGTGTCGAGCAAGGCGTTGAGGGTTTCGGGATCACGGATCATGCGGGGGTTCTCCTGAATGTTCTGGGGTTCACGGAACGGCGCGGTCGAAGCGCTCGCGCAGGCTGCGCTTGAGCACCTTGCCGACCTCGCTGCGGGGCAACTGGTCCACCAGGACCAGGTCGGCCAGTCGTTGCGACTTGCCCAGGCGCTCGTTGGCCCACTGGCACAGCGCCGCCTCGGTCACCGGGCGGCCGGCGCCGGGCACGACAAACGCCACCGGCGTCTCGCCCCAGCGGGCCGAGGGCACGCCCACGACGGCGGCATCGGCCACGTCGGGGTGCTGCAACAGCACCGCCTCCAGGTCGCTGGGGTAGAGGTTGAAGCCGCCGGAGATCAGCATGTCCTTGCGGCGGTCCATCAGCACCAGGAAGCCGTCGGCGTCGAAGCGCCCCATGTCACCTGTGCGGATGAAGCGCTTGCCGCTGGCGTCGAACCATTCGGCCTCGCGCGTCGGCCCGGGCAGGCCGTGGTAGCCCTTCATCATGGTCGCCGAGTGGCCGACGATTTCACCGGTCTCGTGCGGCGGCAGTTCGCGGCCCTGCTCGTCGATCAGCCGGACGTCGTTGCCCGCACTGGGGCGGCCGACGGTGTGCAGCTTGTCCGGGTGGCGGTGCGCCTGCAGTTCGGTGCGGCCGCCGCCCTCGGTCAGGCCGTAGTACTCGGTCAGCTCGCCCGGCCAGCGGCGCAGCACCTCGGCCTTCAGCGCGGCATCGAACGGCGCGCCGGCGCAGAACTTTTGCCGCAGGATGAAGAGGTCGGTGCGGTCGAAATCCGGATGGTCCAGCAGCCGGCGGAACTGCACCGGCACCAGCACCGAATGGGTGGCGCGGTACCGCGCTGCGCTGGCCAGGTAGGCCGCGGCGTCGAACCGGGCCATCAGCACCACGGTGCCGCCCAATCCCAGTGCACTGAACAGGTAGGTCAGTGTCAGGTTCGAGTACAGCGGGATCGCCAGCAGCGTCACCGCATCGGGCCCGAAGCCGCTGGCCGGCGCGCGCTGCAGCTGCGCCCAGCGCATGCCGCAGGCTTGCACGATGCCCTTGGGCACCCCGGTGGTGCCCGACGAATAGATGATGTTGAACGGATCACCCGGCCCCAGCGCCACCGGCGTCGGCGCCGAGGCACCGCGCAGCCAGTCTGGCCAGGCCGTGGCCAGACCGACGCCGTCGAACACGATGCGCGCGGGCGACGCGTCGGAAGCCGGCCAGGCACGGTCGGTCTCGCTATCGGTGAACAGCAGGCGAGCACCGGCATTGGCCACCAGCACTGACAACTGCGCCGGCGTGGCCGACGGGGGCAGCGGCGCCACCACAACCCCCGCACGCGCCGCACCCAGGTAGGCGGCGACATGGGACAGCGACGTGGCGGCGCAGATGGCCACCGCGTCGCCCGGCCGCAAGCCGTCGCGCTGCAGCGCGCCCGCGACCTGGTCGACCAGGGCATTCAGGGTGGCGTAGTCCAGCACCTCGTCCTCCAGCACCAGGGCCGGGTGCTGTCCGCGCAGGCGGGCCATCAAGGCCAGCATGCCGGGCAGCGTGGCAAAGGGCTGGGCCAGCGCCTCACGCAGGGACGTGGGCCACGCCGGTGTCACAGGGCCGCCTCCACACCCAGGATGGCCGTGGCCTGGCTGGACAGCGTGCCGCCATTGCCGTGCGCGAGCGCGGTGGTGGCGCCGGCCACCTGGCGCGCACCGCCCTCGCCGCGCAGCTGCCGCACCGCCTCAATGAGGGCGAAGATGCCGTACATGCCCGGGTGCACACAGGACAGGCCGCCGCCGTTGGTGTTGACCGGCAGATGCCCGCCGGGCGCGATGCCGCCGTTCTGCACGAAGGCAGCGCCCTCGCCTTTTTTGCAGAAGCCCAGGTCTTCGAGGAACAGCAGGGTGTTGATGGTGAAGGCGTCGTACAGCTCCACCACGTCGATGTCTTTCGCTCCCAGGCCCGCCATGGCGTAGGCCTCGCGGCCGGACTGGCTGGCGGCCGTGACGGTGAGGTCGGGCATGCTGGAAATCTGGCGGTTCCACACGGCCGTCGCGTTGCCCAGCACGTAGACCGGCTTCTTCGGCAGGTCGCGTGCGCGGTCGGCGCGCACCAGCACGTAGGCGCCGCCGCCGTCGGTGACGAGGCAGCAGTCGCGCACCGTGAGCGGATCGCTGACCATGCGGGCCTTGAGCACGTCGTCGATGGAGAGCGGGTCGCGCATGAAGGCTTCGGGGTTGAGCCGCGCCCAGGCCCGCGCGGCCACAGCCACTTCGGCCAGGTCGCGGCGCGTGGTGCCGAACTCGTGCATGTGGCGCGAGGCCGCCAGCGCATAGGCCGAGGCCGGCATCATGGGTTCGTATGGCGTCTCGTAGGGCTGCGGGTCCAGGAACTTGCGGGCGCGCGCAATCTCGGCGCGGCTGAAGGCCCCCGAGCGCTGGGCACTGCCGTAGCAGACCAGCACCGCATTGCACTGGCCCGATTGCAGCGCGTGCATGGCCGGCAGCAGGTGGGCAATGAAGCTGGAGCCGCCGAGCATGGTGCCGTCGATGTAGCGCGGGTTCAGGCCCAGGTGCTCGATCACGGGCATGGGCCACATGGTGGCCGCCACGCTGGCCGTGCACAGGCCGTCGATGTCGCTCATTTTCAGGCCCGCATCGGCCACGGCGGCGCGCGCGGCGCGGGCCAGCAGCTCCATGTCGGTGAAGCCGGGCGCCTCGCCGCAGCCAAAGGTGGCCACGCCGGCGATCGCGACGCTGCCGCGCAGGGATTTCAACGAGTTGCTCATGCGGCACCGCCTTCCAGCGCGTCGAACACCACCAGGCCGTGGCCGTCGGCGAGCTGCACACGAGCCTTCACGCGCTGGCCGATCTTCACGGCATCGGGCTTCAGGTTGGCGACGCGGCTCATCAGGCGCACGCCTTCGTCCAGGTCGATCAGGCTCACGTTGAGGTCACCACCCGCGTCCGCCTTGCGGCTCACGGTGGTCACGGCGTAGACCGTGCCGGTGCCTTGGGGCTCGACCAGCGCCAGAGCCTCGCTGCCGCAATGCGGACAGACTTCGCGCGGAAAGTAGATGTGCTTGCCGCACGCCGCGCAGTGCTGGATCAGGAAGCGGCCCGCATCCAGCTCGGCCAGATGCCGGACCTGAATGCCTTCGGATGGGGTGATCGGGGTGTCGGTCATTGCGGCGGCCTCAGATCGGGTCCCAGCTGAACACGTCGCCCGAGCGGTCCAGATCGAAGTAGCTGGCCTGGAGCGCGGGCAGCGCGTGCGCGGCCACGCTTTGCGGCGTCCAGCCTTCGCTGCGGTGCACCGAGCGCACCGGGCGCGGCTGGCTGATGAGGAAAATCTCGTTGTTGCGCACGGCAAAGATCTGGCCGTTGGTTTCGCTGGACACATCGCTGGCCAGGCAGACGGCCAGCGGTGCGATCTTGGCCGGCGTCATCTGCTTGATGCGCTCCACGCGGGCTTTCTCGGCCTCGGTCTCGGTCGGGATGGAGCCGATCATGCGGCTCCAGGCGAACGGCGAAATGCAGTTGGAGCGCACATTGAACTTCTGCATGTCCAGCGCGATGGACTTGGACAGCGCCGCCACGCCGAGCTTGGCCGCCGCGTAGTTGGCCTGGCCGAAGTTGCCGATCAGGCCTGAAGTGGAGGTCATGTGGATGTAGTTGCCCGAGGCCTGCTCCTTGAAGTGCGGGGCGGCGGCGCGGCTCACGTGGAAGGCGCCGTAGAGGTGGACCTTGATCACCGCGTCCCACTCGTCCACGCTCATCTTGTGGAAGAAGCGGTCGCGCAGGATGCCGGCGTTGTTGACCACCACGTCGATGCGGCCAAAGGTGTCGAGCGCGGTCTGGATGATGCGCGCGGCGCTGGCCGCCTCGGAGACGCTGTCGGTGTTGGCCACGGCCTCGCCGCCGATGGCCTTGATCTCGTTGACCACGGCCTGCGCCGGGCCGGCGTCGTTGCCCTCGCCCGAGACCGACGCGCCGATGTCGTTGACCACCACCTTGGCGCCTTCGCGCGCCATGGCCAGCGCAATGTCGCGGCCGATGCCGCCGCCAGCGCCGGTCACCACGACCACCTTGCCTTCAACCATGCGGGTGTTGTTGCTCATGTTGTCTTCCTCGTGTCTCTTGTGTCTGAAAAAAAATGCGTCCCGTCAAAACGTCTCAGGGGAGGGCCGGCCACTGGAACAGCGGGGCCTCCTTGTTGAGAAAGCGGTTCACCGCCGTGCGGTGCTCCGCCGTGCTCATGGCCAGCGCCTGGGCATTGGCTTCATTCTCCAGCAACGGCGGCAGCTCGCCGCCCCAGCCCGCCAGCGCGCGCTTGACGAGGCTGACCGCCGCCGGCGAGGCGTTCACAAAACTCGCCGCCAGCGCCTGCGCGCGCGGCAGCAGCTGCTCGGGCGCGTGCAATTCCATGGCGATGCCGAGTTGCAGTGCCTCGTCCGCTTCGATGTCGCGCGCCGAGAGCATCAGTTCCTTGGCGCGCTGCACGCCAACGATGCGCGGCAGCGTGTAAAACGCGCCGCAGTCGGGCACCAGGCCGACCTTCATGAACGACATGCAAAAACGCGCGCGCGGCGTGGCCAGCACGAAGTCGGCCATCAGCGCGAGGCTGAAGCCGGCGCCGGCCGCCGCGCCGTCCACCGCGGCAATCACGGGCCGGTCCAGCGTGATCAGGTCCTGCAGCCAGCCGTGCAGGTCCTGCAGGCGGTTGCGCCAGCCCTGGTTGTCCAGCCCCACGGTGGCAATGTTGCGCAGGTCGCCGCCCGAGCAGAAATGGCCGTTGGCGCCGGTGATGACGAGTGCGCGGATGTCGCGGTCGCGCTGCACGCGCGCCACCACCTCCGCGAGTTCCTCGCGCATGGCCGGGTCCAGCGCATTGCGCTTGGTCGGGTTGTCCAGCGTCAGCGTCGCCACCTGGGCGCTGACCTCAAAGCGGATACATTGAAATTCCGTGGTCATGAGAGCCTTTAATCAGTTGAGGACAGAGCTTGCCTCGCTGCGCGTGGCTGCGGTCTGTCCCGCAAAGTATTCAGTTGGCCAGGCCGGCGCTGAGGTCGCGCCCGCCGATCAGCGAGATGCCGCCATCGACCGGGATCACGCCGCCCGTCACGTACTGCGCGTGGGGCGAACTCAGGAACATCGCCATGTCGGCAATCTCGGCCGTGGTGCCCATGCGCTGCAGCGGCACGATGGACGCCATGTTCGCCTTCGCCTCGGGTGTCGGCGCGAGGCGGCGGATGCCCTCGGTGTCGCCGATCGGGCCGGGCACGATGGAGTTGACGCGAACCCCCGCGGCGCCCCACTCCAGCGCCAGCACGCGCGTGAGCATGTCCACGCCGGCCTTGGCGGCGCAGACGTGGGCCTGGTACTTGGTCGGCGTGAAGGCCTGCGAGGCCGAGATGTTGATCACCGAGGCGCCCGGCTTGCGCAGGAACTCGTAGGCCGCGCGCAGCACGTGGAAGGTGCCGTTGAGGTCGATGTCGATCACGGTGCGAAAGCCCTTGGCCGACATGCCCAGCGCCGGCGCGACGAAGTTGCCGGCCGCGCCCGACACCAGCACGTCGATGTCGCCGAGCGCGGCATGGGCCTGCGCCAACACGGCGGCAATCGCCTCGGCGTCGCGCACGTCGGCGTTGTAGCCCTCGATGCGCGCGCCGGGGGCGGCGATGGCCCGCAACTCGGCCACCGCGCCGGCCACGCGCTCGGGCGAGCGGCTGACGATGGCCACGTTGGCGCCGGCGGCCGCAAACCCCTTGGCAATGCCCAGGTTGATGCCGCTGCTGCCACCCGAGACGAAGACGGTTTTGCCGGCGAAATCGTTGATGTTCATGAAATCTCCTTGTGTTTTGCTGGACTGGAAGTTCCTGAGCTGGAAGGGCCTTGATCGGCGGAGGCCGTGGCGGCGCGCTGCGCCTCCTGCAGCTCGCGCCAGAGGATTTTTCCGGTGCCGGACTTGGGCAGGGCGTCCATGAATTCGACGCTGCGCGGGGCCTTGTAGACGGCCATGCGCTGGCGGCCCCAGTCGATGATGTCCTCCTCGCTGACCTTGCCGCGCTGATCGGGCTTGAGCACCACCAGCGCCTTGACCGATTCGCCGCGGTGCGCGTCCGGGACGCCGATGACGCAGGCCTCGTGGATGGCGGGGTGTTCGTACATCGCGCTTTCCACCTCGGCCGGCCAGACCTTGAAGCCGGACGCATTGATCATGCGCTTGAGCCGGTCGCGCATGAAGAAGTAGCCGTCCTCGTCCACGGCGGCCAGGTCGCCGGTGCGGAAAAAGCGCTGACCGTCGAGGGTGATGAAGGCCTCGCGGTTCGCGGCGTCGTTGTTCCAGTAGCCGGTCATGACCTGCGCGCCGCGCGTCACGAGTTCGCCCACCTCGCCTTGCGGCAGCTCCTGCAGCGTCTCGGGATCGACGATGCGCGAATCCACGCCCTGCGTGGGCATGCCCAGGCACTGGCGCTTGCCGCGCGCGAGCGGGTTGGCGTGCAGGAAGGCGGCCGTTTCCGACAGGCCATAGGCCTCGTTGTAGAACAGGCCGAAGCGCTCGGCCAGCATCGCGGCCACGGCCTCGGGCATGGCCGCGCCACCGCCCGAGAGCAGGCACAGGCTGGACAGGTCGCGCGTGGCGGCTTCGGGCTGCGCGAAGCAATCGATCACCATGGCCGGCGGCGCCGTCCAGGCCGTGACGCGGTGGCGCTCGATCAGCCGCACCGCCGTCGCCGCGTTCCAGCGCGGCATCATGACGATGGTGGCGCCCAGTGTGATCGGCACGTTCATGCCGTTCTGCATGCCCAGCATGTGGAACAGCGGCGCCACGCAGAGAAACACCGAATCGACGTTGAGGTTCTTCCAGACCTGCGAGGCCACGTTCGAGGCCAGCACCGTGGCATGGGTGTGCATGCAGCCCTTGGGATGGCCGGTGGTGCCCGAGGTGTAGGGCAGCACGGCCAGATCGTCGGGCGCGCCGGTGTCCGGCAGCGGCTGCAGGTTCAGCGCCACGGCATCCTCGAAACCGTGGCAGGCGGCGCCGGGAACCTGGGGTAGGTTAGGAAGGGGCTGGCGCGGGCTCAGCACCCAAGCGGGGACCTCGTCCTCGGGCTGCGCCGGCAGGCCGTCGCTGTAGGCGTGCACGACCACGGCGTCGAGCACGCCGGCGTCCGCCGAGCCCATGCAAGGGAGCACCTGCGCCAGCAAATCCTGCGCGACAAAGGCCACGCGCGCGCCGCTGTCGGCCGCGTAGTAGCGGATCTCGGGCGCGGTGCTCATGGGGTTGACCGGCACCACGGCCGCCCCGGCGCGCAGGATGGCGAAGTAGGCGATGACGAACTGCGGGCAGTTCTGGCTCATCAGCAGCACACGGTCGCCGCGCTGCACGCCCAGGCGCTGTTGCAGGTAGGCGGCCATGGCATCGACGCGGGCCTTGAGCGCGGCGTAACGCAGCGCCGCGCCGCAGTACAGCACGGCGGGCTTGTCCGGGTAGCGGCGGGCCGCGACATCGAGGTAGTCGGTCAGCGTGACCCTGGGCACCCACAGGTCGTGCGGGATGCCCTTGGGCCAGAAGCGGTGGTGCGGCGCGGCCATGGTTACCGGTCCATGGCGCGGGCGATGATTTCCTTCATCACCTCGTTGGCGCCACCGTAGATCTTGCCCACGCGCACATCGGCGTACAACCGCGCGATCGGGTATTCCGTCATGTAGCCGTAGCCGCCGAAGAGCTGCAGGCATTCGTCCACGATGCGGCAGTTGGTGTCGGTGGTCCACCACTTGGCCATGGCGGCGGTCGGCACATCGAGTTCGCCGCGCTGCAGCCGTGCGATGCAGTCGTCCACGAAGCTGCGTGCCACCGTGGCCTGGGTCTGGCATTCGGCCAGCTTGAAGCGGGTGTTCTGCAGCGCCATGAGCGGCTTGCCGAACACCTCGCGCTGGCGCACGTAGGCGGTGGTTTCCGCAATGGCGCGGTGCATGGTGGCCACGGAACCGACCGCGATCAGCAGGCGCTCCTGCGGCAGCTGCTGCATGAGCTGGGCAAAGCCCTTGCCTTCTTCCCCGCCCAGCAGGTTCTCGGCCGGCACGCGCACGTTGTCGAAGAACAGCTCGGCGGTGTCCAGTGTTTTCTGGCCCAGTTTTTCCAGGATGCGGCCGCGCCGGAAACCAGCGAGCCCATCGACTTCGAGCACCACGAGTGACACGCCCTTGGCCCCCGCCGCCGCGTCGGTCTTGACCGCCACCACCACCAGGTTCGCATGGTGGCCGTTGGTGATGAAGGTCTTGGAGCCATTGATGATGTAGTCGCCACCATCGCGCACGGCACTGGTCTTGATGCGCTGCAGGTCGGTGCCGGCGCCGGGCTCGCTCATGGCAATCGCCGCCACCAGCTCACCCGTGGCCATGCGCGGCAGCCAGCGATGTTTCTGCGCCTCGGTGCCATAGGCCAGGATGTAGTGCGCCACGATGCCGCTGTGCACGTTGTTGCTGAACGCGGCAACCATCGCGCCGGCCTGCTCCTCGCAGATCACGGCCTCGTGCAGGAAGCTGCCGCCGCCGCCGCCGTATTCCTCGGGAATGCTGGCGCACAGCAGGCCGGCCTGGCCCGCCTTGTTCCAAATCTCGCGGTCGGCATGGTGCTGGGCAGTCCAGCGCGCCTCGTGCGGCACACATTCGCGCTCGAAGAAGCGGCGCGCGGTGTCGCGCAGCATTTCCAGGTCGGCGTCCATCCAGGCGCGTGGGGCAACGTTCATTGGGTAACCTCCGTGCTGCGCACTGCGGTGCGAGCTTGCTTGGGGCGGCCCGGCGCGGTGTATCCGAAAACCTCCGTGCTGCGCACTGCGGTGCGAGCTTGCTTGGGGCGGCCCGGCGCGGCGCTCATGGCCGGCCGCCGCCGCAGACCAGCACCTGGCCGCTGACGTAGTTGGATTCGGGAATGCAGAACATGTACACGGCGCCCGCCGCCTCCTCGGGCGTGCCGCCGCGGCCCAGCGGAATCAGCGCCTCGGCGTTCTTGAGGATCTGCGGGTTCACGCCGACCTTGATCTGCTGGCCGGCGATGTCGATCTTCGTGTCGGCGTCGGCCGCGGCCTCGGTCAGGCGCGTCATGATCAGGCCGAAGGCCACGCTGTTGACGTTGACCTTGTAGCGCCCCCACTCCTTGGCCATGGCCTTGGTCAGGCCGTTGATGCCGGCCTTCGCGGCTGCGTAGTTGGCCTGGCCCGCGTTGCCGTAGACGCCCGAGGTGGACGAGATGTTGACCACCTTGCGGAACACCGGCGTGCCCGCCTCGGCCTCTTTCTTCGCCGCGTCGCGGATGAAGTTCGAGGCGGCGCGCAGGATGCGGAACGGCGCCGTCAGGTGCACGGCCAGCATCGCCTCCCACTGCTCGTCGGTCATCTTCTGCACCACGTTGTCCCAGGTGTAGCCGGCGTTGTTGACGATGATGTCCAGGCCGCCGAAGCTGTCGAGCGCCTGCTTGACGAAGCGGTCGGCAAAGCCGGCGTCCGTCACGCTGCCCACGCAGGCCACAGCCTGGCCGCCACGCGCCACGATGTCGGCCACGGTCTGCGCGGCCGGTGCGGCGTCGAGGTCGTTGATGACGACGCGCGCGCCTTCGCTGGCGAGTTTGAGCGCGATTTCACGGCCGATGCCGCGACCGGAGCCCGAGACCAGGGCGACTTTGCCTTCGAGTTTCTTTGTCATGTTGTTTCCTTGGAATTGAATGAGCCGGCCCACGTCAGGCCAGGGCCACGACGGCGTCGCCCGCCAGCTTGATTTGCCCGTCGGCATTGGTGGTGGACAACTCCAGGCGCACGCAGCGTTCACCGGCGCGCTCGAACTTCTCGACCACCTTGCCCGCGCAGGTGATGCGCTCGCCCACCTGCGTCATGGCGGCAAAGCGCACGCCGTATTCGCGCAGCGCAGTTTGCGGCACCCAGTTGGTCAGCACGCGCGCCAGCCAGGCCATGGACAACATGCCGTGCGCAATCACGTCGGGCATGCCGGCGGCCTTGACGAAATCGATGTCCACATGGATGGGGTTGTGGTCGCCCGAGGCACCGCAGTACAGCGCCAGCGTCAGGCGCGACAACGGGGGCGTCTCGAAGGACGGAATCGCGTCGCCGACCTGGACGCTGCCAAAAGTTGGAATGGTCGTCATGTCAGGCCTCCCGCCGGGCCGCCCCAAGGCAGGCCTGCGCCCCCTTGGGGGGCAGCGAATTACACGAAGTGAAAAGCGTGGGGGTGAACATGTCAGGCCTCCACCTTGTTGCGGATCACGGTGACGGCGCGCAGCTCGGCCACGTCCTCGCCGCGCTGGTTGGTCACGCGGGTCTTGCGCACCACGAATTCGAGCGCGCCACCCTTCTTGTCATAGATGTCGGCGATGCGCTGCTCGAAGGTCAGCGTGTCGCCGGCAAAGGCCATGCGGTGGTAGGTGAAGCCCTGCTCGCCGTGCAGCAGCGTGCGGTAGTCCATGCCCAGCAGGTTGCGGATGGCGGCCGGGTCCGGCGCCTCCATCTCCAGGCAGAACAGGAAGGTCGGCGGCACGGGCAGCGAAGGGTAGCCGGCCGCGCGCGCGGCGGCCTCGTCGCTGTACACCGGGTCGGTCTGGCCCGTGGCCTTGGCGAAGAAGCGCAGGCGGCCCTTCTCCACCTCGGCGCTGAACGTGGGCATCACATGCCCGATGAAACCTTT